>JBJERA010000199.1:0-6393 GCA_051882035.1 Hominimerdicola sp. | reverse complement strand
ATAACATTTCCGGACTTAACCTTATATTTTGTTTCAGCGTTGGTTTCCTGACAAACAGTATAAACAACTCCGTCAACAGTATCGCCCTCAGACGTAATATCGCACAGCCAAAAAACTCCTGTACCAATATCAGCAACGTCCTCGCAGAGAACAGCAGAACTGATCTTGTCCACACTCGGTGTACCGTTCACCGCAATAACCAGCGAACCCTGAGGAATTTTATCCCCCATTTTATTACTATCCACCAAATAAAGACTGTATCCTGCAAAACTTGGAGTAACGTCCTTATTCTTAAACACCTTTGAAACGCCAAAAATTACCAGCATTTCTAAAATTATAAACACTATAAAAAATATCAGCACATTTTTAGCGGCTGATGATTTTTGTCTGGTTGCACCCATGAGATGACCATTCCTTTCAAAATTTTTACAACAGCACAGGTTTAACCTGCATATTTATCTGTATAACATTATATCACATTATATTTTGAATTTCAACACATTTTGCAGATTTTTTTCTGTATGTTTTTTACAAGATTTTTAATTAAGGCAATACCTCACAAAGCCGTTATGCGGTAATTGTGCAGTGTTGCCTTAAAAACTCCATAAAACAAATCAGGCGGTCAAAGACCGCCCTAAAAAATCTGTAAATATTTATTATTCCCTGCTGAGTTTAATCGTGAACATACATTTACTTTCATTGGTTATTACAGAATACCTTGTACTGTCGTAACTATATTCACTGTTCTCAGCCGCATTTTGCAAAATTTCAAAAATCTCATCCGAACCGCTTTTCGATTCGCTTATAATAACCTCTGATGCTCTCTCATAAACCTCTTGGCTTGAACATTTAATTCGGGCATAATTCTGATTTGAAGCCATTGCCGATTCAACTGCATAAGCCACTATTTCCAACGGATCGTCATATTTCCCGACAAGCAATCCGTTTCTTTCATAATAATTGTTCTCATCATCATTAGCGACAGGGTAATTCATAAATCTATTTTCGTCAACCATGTGGTCTGCCGAAATTTCTTCGTCCGTAAGAGCAAAATAATCATATCTTATATAGTCCTCACCCATGTCCGAAATTGGGTCATCCCAAGTCAAATCAAAATTATACCACTCTCCGTCAAGCATAATTTTATTCCAGCCATGCGGCTGTCCATCACCATTCTCAAAACCCTTGCCAAGCACAGGAATACACTGAATACCCGCACTTTCACAGAGCATCATCATAGCCTTTGTATATCCCTCACAAACAGCCTCGCCCAGCACAAGACAACCGTAAGCCGAGTAAGGCTGTTCGCTCTCTTCATTGTAAACACAGCCTAGAATAATTTGGTCATGAAGATACATAACCTTTTCATAATCGCTCCAACTATTTTCAAGACCCTGCAAAATTTCGTCAACAGCCTTTTCAAGCTCCTCATACTCGCTTTCCACCTGAGCCTTATCCTTGTCATAGGAAACTTCCAGTCCCATAACATAGTCGTTTTCATCAAGGGTAATAAGATATTCGGAAGAAATATAATTCAATTCAGGCGAAACAACAATACAAAATGAAAGAAAATCGCATATTTCATCTCGCTTGATAACTCCGTTTTCAATAGAAATGTTCGTTTCAAAATTGGATAAGCCGGTATAAATCTGCTTAAAAACCGTTTGCTCACTCTCAGTCAGATAGTCAAGAAAATATTCCGCCGCCGTAGTAACTTCTGTTTTTTCAAGTTCCTCACGTTTCTCCTCGCTGATTTCAGAAGACGAAATGTCCTTCTCGCCTACCTGATAATTTATTTTGGTATGAGTTTCTTCATAATCGGTAACAACCCCCGATTCTCCGCAGTTATCATTATAATCGCTATAATCACAATTACCGCTGAGATCAAAAGATACATCCATTGAACAGTCCGAAAATACAAGACACAACGCAGCAATAAGTATGGCAATCCCCTTTAAATTCAAATTCTTTTTCATCATACTCTCCAATCGGAAAATTCAGACAATACCGTATAAAACACAGTATCAAATCAAATTTTTACACAACTTTTATTTCTCCGAACCGTTTTCCTCTGTAATCTCTTTTTTTATAACAGCACGAAGTTTCTTTATCTTTCTGTCTTTTATATTTATAATAGTAAACACAATATTATCCCAATGTATCTCAGGCGTTTCGCCGTCCTTTGGAATATATCCTAAAACGTCGATAATAAATCCACCTATGGTATCATAATCCATACCCTCCGCAGGCTCTTTTCCCAAAGCCTCCATAGCTTCTTCAAAATTTGCGTTGCCAAGCAAATCAAATGTGTTGGGGGTAATCTCCTGAATTTCTTCAACCTCATCGTCATATTCGTCCTGAATATTTCCAACGATACATTCAAGCAAATCCTCCATTGTAACAATACCAGCCGTTCCGCCGTATTCGTCAACCACAACGGCAATCTGAGTTTTCTGGGAAGTAAATTCGTCAAAAAGCTCACGGCAGTTATTAGTTTCAGGAACATACCTTATTTCATGCATAAATTCCTTGACCTTGTGATTTTCGGCAGTCTTATCAAAAACAAGTTTCAGCAAATCCTTAACAAAAATTACTCCGCAGATATTATCCACATTTTCATTATAAACAGGAATTCTTGAAACGCCCTCATCAATAGCAAGCTTAACCGCATCGGTAACGCAATTATTCTGTTCAATCGCCACAAGCTCTGTACGATGCGTCATAATCTCGCTGACTTCAAGATCATCAAACTCGAAAATATTGCTTATCATTTCAGCCTGACTTTCTTCGATTGAACCGTTTTCGTTTACAGCGTCAACCATCATGAGAATTTCTTCTTCTGTAACAGATTCCGGCTTGACGGAAGTTTTTACACCAAATATCCGCATAAATGGTTTAGTAATAATCTCACACAAAGCTTCGATTGGAAAAAACGCAAGCACGATACCACGATAAAAGCCGCTTATATTAAGAATAAATCTTTCGCTGACCTTGCCTGAAACGCACAGCTTTTTAGGCAGATTTATGCCAAAAACGGTTATCGCAACCGCAAGAATACAGCTTATAATAAAAAAGCTTGCAAAGCACACTCCATAATACTGCCAGTTATTTAAATCTTCCATACCCAGTAAATCCAAAAGTTTAACCGACAGCGGAGAATAAAAATAAATCGTTGCCGTCACCGAAATAAAAATAATCATTATCGACCTGATTATAATGCTAGTAACAAGCAATCTGTTTGGTTTTTCAATCAATTTTCTCAAACGGTTTGCTTTTTTATCGTTTTTAGACATTTTTTTCAGCTTTGAGTCGCTGAATTCCACAGCAGAAGTTTCACAAAGCGTCAAAAATCCCATTATCAGCACTATTACAGCACAAATTATTACTCCAATCCAAAATCGCCCGGCGTCGTCCATGTAATAATCAACCTCAACTTTATAATAATTTATATATAAATATTGTACACAATTATAAAACCAATGTCAATAGTTTTCCAAAGTTTTTCCCAATGTAACTTATTCAGCGTATTTTGTAAAATATATGATATTTTTTCATATTCTCTTGAAAAAGAAAGCTGATTGTAGTATAATTTAAGAAACATTTATTTTGATTTGTTGAAAATACTATTATAAATTCAGTTATTCGGCAGTCTGTTACGGAAAGGAAGTATTAGTATGCGTAAAAGCGGTATTTTAATGCACATATCCTCTCTTGCGGGAGATTACGGCATAGGCAAGCTGGGGAAAGAGGCTTATGCCTTTGCAGACTTCCTGAAAAAATCGGGGCAAAGCCGTTGGCAGGTTCTTCCCCTTTCTCCAACAAGCTATGGTGACTCCCCTTATCAAAGCTTTTCAATTTTTGCAGGGAACCCTTATTTTATCGACCTCGAAACACTTGGAGAAGAGGGCTACCTTGCCGCAGAAGATTACAAAAATATCAACTGGGCCGAAAATCCCGAAAAAGTTGACTACGGAATAATTTATGAAAAGCTTTTCCCAGTGCTGAAAACCGCTCATACACGCTTTCGTGAAAAGCCTGAATATGACTATGCAGATTTTATCAAAAAAAATAAGGATTGGCTTTTTGATTATGGGCTTTTCATGTCACTAAAATTTGCTCATGAAGGAAAAGCATGGTCCGAATGGGAAGAACCTTTGCGTATGTACAAGCCAAAAGCAATCAGACAGGCTATGAAAGACTATGCTGATGACATTGACTTCTGGTGCTTTGTACAATATAAATATTTTCAGCAATGGCACAAGCTTAAAGCCTATGCCAACGAAAACGGAATAAAAATTATCGGGGATATTCCGATTTATGTGGCTTATGACAGCGTTGAGGTTTGGACACGCCCTGAATATTTCTATCTTGACAAGAATAAAAAGCCTATCGACGTAGCAGGCTGTCCCCCAGACGATTTTTCAGCAGACGGTCAGCTATGGGGAAATCCGCTGTATCGCTGGGACGTTATGGCAAAGGATAAATTCTCTTGGTGGATCAAGCGAATTAAATCTGCATTGCAGATCTATGATACTGTACGAATCGACCATTTCAGAGGATTTGAAAGCTATTACGCAATTCCTTTCGGGAGCGAAAATGCAAAAAAAGGCAAATGGTGCAAAGGACCTGATATTAAACTTTTCAAAGAAGTAAAAAAACAGCTTGGCGACGTTGATATTATCGCAGAAGATTTGGGATTTCTAACAAAGAAAGTCAGAAAAATGCTGAAAAAAAGCGGTTATCCGGGAATGAAAGTGCTTGAATTTGCATTTAATCCCCAATGCGACAGCAATTATCTGCCACATAATTATCCCGATTCAAACAGCATTTGCTATACGGGAACTCACGATAACGAAACTATTGCAGGCTGGATCAAATCCTGCGATAAGGAAACGGCTCAGTTCTGCCGTGATTACCTTGGTGTAAGCCGAAATATTGACGTTCCTTGGGCAATGATAAAAGCCTGCTGGGCAAGCGTTTCGAACATTGCAATCGCTCAGATGCAGGATTTTCTTGGGCTTGACAACGATGCGAGAATGAATACTCCGTCAACGCTTGGTTCAAACTGGCAATGGAGACTTAAAAGCATGGAGCTCCTTGACGACAAGCTTGCTAAGAAAATTTTCAAGCTTACAAAGACATACGGACGATACAATGACATTAAAGGGGAAAAACCATGATTCGTGAAATTGTTTATTCAGACTTTGACGGGCTTTTCGAGCTTTATACTCAGCTTCATAACAATGAAATTCCGCTTAGAGACCAAAAGCTTGAAGATTTATGGAATACTATTACAAATGACAGAAATCACCACATTATTGTTTGCGAAAAAGGCGGAAAAATCGTATCCTCCTGCGTTTGCGTGATTATTCCAAATCTTACCCATAATCAGCGACCTTACGCATTTATTGAAAATGTTATTACACACAAAGATTACCGCAACAAAGGACTTGCCACCGCCTGCCTTGACTATGCCAAAGAAATTGCGTTAAAGGAAAACTGCTACAAAATGATGCTTTTGACCGGTTCCAAAAAGGACTCAACACTAAATTTCTACCGCAGAGCAGGTTACAACAGTGAAGACAAAACCGCATTTATTCAGTGGTTATAAATCATGAAGAAAAAGATAATAATTATTGTGATTATATGCCTTATATTGCTTGTCGCTGTTATTGCAGCAACCCCTTTGGGGACAATGCTCTATTTAGGCAGCCGAATTAAAGGCAAAATATCCGTAACTGTCAACGGTGAAAATATTGATTTCAGCAAATGCAGTTTTATTTTTTCCGACGAGGGTGAAGCAAAAGCAAACGGCAATTCTGCAAATATTTCCATGAAAGGCGGAGAATACGGCACATATAGATTTTCATTTACGTCGGAAGAACTTGACTTTCCTGTTACAATAAAAATCTATCAATGGAACTGGCATCAAATTACCGATTTTTCATGCAATATAGCTTTTGAAAGGGAAAATGGATATTATGAAGGAACTCTTTCATTCACTCAGAAAAATCTGAAAAAGAAAGCCCATGATTTCAGCGGAAACCTTGATGATTTTACAAACGGAGCAGAAATAAGCATTGGATAATTATATTTTCAATAAATAAGTTTTATATTTTGGCATAAAAATAATTATTTTTTGATTATTATATTAACTAACGGTTATACAAAATTGCTATTTTGTGAATGTTAAGTTTTTTGCACAATTCATTGTTTTTGATTTTGTAATCGTAGTCAGTTTTATTGTAAAATTATGTTTGTGATTTGATTGATTATTTTACAATTCTCAGTGATTGAGCTAGTCAGCTTGTTTTTGTTTCAAAAACGGCAGTAATTGCTTATATTTTTAAACATAAATATTAAGTGAAATTTACATAATATGAAAATTATATT
>JBJERA010000198.1:0-6399 GCA_051882035.1 Hominimerdicola sp. | reverse complement strand
TATTTGGACGGTAGCAGAAGGCAGAAATCTGCATGAGATTATTTCCAACAGCGAACTTATGATTGCAAGCAATCTGATGAACATAATTGTAATGTTTTTGGGATATAAGCTTTATATCGCAGTGATTGATTCTAACCGAATTAAGGCTATCAAGGTAAACGAGGCTGTTTTTCTGTTGCTTATGACGTTGCTTGAAAGTTATGTTATTTACAATTATATGTGGAAAGCGGACTCCTCCCGTGACGGAATAGTTATTATAACAATGCTCCTTGGTTTTTTGTTTTTCGATATTTATATTGCATATATCATTCAGCAGATTTCAGAGGCATATAAATATAAGTATGAGCTGTCAATGGCCAACAGGCAGAATGAAATTCAGCTTGCTCATTATAGGGATATGGAGATTAAATATCAGAAGTCAAGAATTGTTATTCATGACATAAAAAAGCATCTTTCTATTCTTGGAGAGCTAAAAAATACAGACGATACAAAAGCTGTAAAATATGGAAATCTTATTGAGGAGGAGATAAATTCTCTGTTTTTTGGATTTCATTGTTCCAATCAGATTTTAAGCATTGTAACAAGCCAGAAAATTGCCTCTGCTGAAAAAGAGAAAATCGAGGTTATAACAAAAATTCAGGATTTGAATTTAGATTTTATAAATGATTTTGACATTACCGCAATTTTTGCAAATCTTTGGGATAACGCTATTGAGGCTTGTGTAAAACTCAGTGAGGAAAGGCGTTTTATAAAGCTGTATATGAAAAAGATAAACGGATTTATAATTATAAATATGGAGAACAGCTTTGATAATGATATTATAAAAAGCAAGGATAAGATTCTTTCAACAAAAGATAATCATATCGGTGTAGGTTTATCTATAATTGATGATACTGTAAAAAAATATGACGGATTATTTATTACCGAACCTAAGGACGGTGTTTTCAATGCGGAAATTACAATTCCTATTCCAATAAATTAGCGTCGAAAACAGACGCCCTTTGTCAATGTCGGTTATTCAGGAATAAATAAATTACTTGGAACAAATTTCATTGAATTAACATGGAAAATCACTTATATTTAAGATACAATAAATTTTGAAAGGTGGTTTTCTTATGAAAATGCAGATGAAAGCAAAAAATTTAGTTACGGGCGCAATCTCAAAGGCAGCTGTTAAAACTGCAATGAACAGCAGTGAATCGGCTTGTATATGGATTCAGTATCAGCCAAAGGAGCCAAAGGCTTTAAAGAACATCAAGAGCAAGTAATTTAAAGCACTGTATTACTTAATTTCAGAAACGGGCGAACATTTTAAAGTGTTCGTCCGTTTTTGTGTTTGAAAAAATAAATTGGTATGTCGATATAAAGTTAACAAAAATGACATTAAAAAAATACATGAATATAGTATAATTATAAATATATATAGTATTTTTGAAGTATAAATAAATTATTCTTTTACTATATTGAAAATACAGAAAAAGAAAGGATATTTGACAATGTCGGTAAATTTGGTTAAAGGACAGAAAATCGACCTTACAAAAAGCAATGCAGGATTAAAAAAAGTAGTCATAGGACTTGGCTGGGATATGGTTGGCGTTCAGCATAATAACAATGAAAAGAAAAATGAAGGCATTTTTTCAGGCTTATTCAATAAGAAAGGCAATCCGGACATTGTGCCGCTGCCTAATATAGACTGCGATGCTTTTGCTTTTGTGCTTAATAAGAAAGGCGAACTTGATACAAAAAAAGACGTTGTTTTCTTCAATAATCTCAAACATTCAAGCGGCTGTGTGATTCATAAGGGTGATAACCTTACGGGCGCAGGAGAGGGCGATGATGAGCAGATTTGTGTTGATCTTCAACATTTACCTGCACAATATGACAGGATTGCGGTTCTGGTAAGCATTTATCAGGCTACTCAGCGTAATCAGCATTTCGGAATGATTGAAAATGCTTTTATTCGAGTTTTTGATGCAGATACCAACAAGGAGCTTTGCAAATTTAATCTTACAGAGGATTATTCAGGGGCTTATGCTCTTAATTTCGGAGAGCTTTACAGGTCAGAAGGAGAATGGAAGTTTAATGCGGTAGGTCAGCCTCTTAATTTGTGGCGGCTTGCAGACCTTACTGCACACTATGGATTGCCGGAAGACAAATGGGTGACCGAAGTTAATACGCAGACAAATCCTTGATTTCAAATATGTTAACAGAATAAAATTACATATATAAAGTAATAAGGCGGACAATTTTGATTTGTCTGCCTTATTTTTTTATAGGAACAGAGTTCTATTTGTCTGAAAACAATGTGAAATTTCAAGATGTTATTTGTGCAAAATTAAAGTAAAAACCGTTGACAAACGATAAACAAAGTGGTAAAATTAAAAAAGTGCCTGATGGGCAAAAACTAATAGATAAGGAGTGTATACAAGTGGACGATGCCAGTCAACCCCTGATTACCCCTCGAATACAAACGGCTAGTCTGTTTGTATCACAAAACTGAATATAGTATGTTTTTCGGGTAATCTGTGTTGAGTAATCAATTTTGTGCAGATACTATAAGTGTATTTTTGCGCCTGTATTTGCCGTTCAGGGAGGAATTATGATGTACGACACAGTATTACAGCTGCTTTGCAGCAAGAATTTCAAAGCAATCCGTGAAACCTTTCTTGAAATGAATGAAGCCGACATTGCGGCTCTCTTACAGCGTTTTTATGATGAAAATGCCGCTGAAAAGCATGAGCTTACTCTGCTTTTCAGACTGCTGACAAAAGATGTTGCGGCTGACGTTTTTTCCTATATGGATTCTGATATGCAGATGATGCTCATCAATTCATTTACGGATAAGGAACTTCAAGAAGTGGTGGACGACCTTTATGTTGACGATACTGTTGACATTATCGAGGAAATGCCTGCAAATGTTGTGGCGAGAATTCTGAAATCTGCCGATCCTCAGACGAGAATGCAGATTAATCAGATTTTGAAATACCCAAAGGACAGCGCAGGTTCGATCATGACCACGGAGTATGTGTATCTTGATAAGAACTATACCGTTAAAGAGGCTTTGGAGAAAATCCGCCATATCGGTATGGTCAAGGAAACAATTTACAATCTGTATGTTACCGAAAAGCGAAAGCTTATCGGAGTTTTATCGGTGCTGGATATAATTACAGCCGATGATGATGATTTAATTCAGGATATAATGGAAACGAATGTTATATCCGTTGACACTCATGAGGACAGAGAAATAGTGGCGTCTGTTTTTGCAAAATACGATTTTCTTGCGTTGCCAGTTGTTGATAAAGAACAACGAATGGTAGGAATTGTAACATTTGACGACGCTATGGACGTTATTCAGGAGGAAAATACTGAGGACTTCTCAAAAATGGCGGCGGTCGCACCTAGTGACGAAGCTTATTTTAAGACTTCGGTTTTCACTCATGCGAAAAACCGTATTGTATGGCTTTTGGTACTGATGCTTTCTGCAACTATTACGGGAACGGTAGTTAATAAATACCAGTCGGCTTTTGCGGCTGTGCCAGTGCTTGTATCTTTTTTGTCAATGCTGAGCGGAACAGGCGGAAACTGCGGTTCCCAGACTTCTACTATGGTAATTCGTGGAATGTCTTTGGGAGAAATAAAGCTGAAAGACTTTTTCAAGGTGCTTTTTAAAGAAGTTCGCATTGCATTGCTGGTTAGCGTAATTCTTGCATCTGTAAATGCAGTCAGAATTATTCTGGTTTATCACAATGACCCAACGGTTGACGCATACAAGCTTGCACTGACTGTAAGTCTTGCAGTTATTGTGACGGTAATACTTTCTAAAATTATTGCCAGTGTACTGCCTATGGCGGCGAAAAAGCTGAAACTTGACCCTGCAATTATGGCGGCACCTCTTATTACGACGATTGTTGATATTTGTTCAACATTGGTTTTCTTTAAATTGGCAACATTGATTTTTGATATTCAGGCTTAGGTAAAATATACAACAAGGTTGGTTTTGATACGCTGTATTGAAATCGACCTTTTTTATTGAAATTCGGGAATTAAATTACAAAATTATTAAGAGACGGCTGTATAAATAATCATATTACTATTTAAAACTAATTTAATACAAAAAATATAGTTTTAATTATGCAATATGCACAAAAAATTCGTTCATGAATTAGTTGTGCGTACAAAACTTATATCAGAATCTTGACAAATAAGTATGAACGATGTATAATATAGACATAAATTAAAGCGGATATTCACAAAATCATAAAAGGAGTGATCGTTTATGAAAAACAAGACAAATAATACTTCGGCAAGGAAAAAGTTGGTCCCTGCTATTGCAATGCTAACAACGTCAGCGATTATGCTTTCATCTGTAACTTATGCATGGTTCACCATGAATAAAGAAGTTGAAGTGCAAGGAATTGAAATGACAGCAACAACTTCTAATTCTCTTGAAATTTCGCTTGGTGCTGTTACAAAGGGTACAAATGCTTTAAGTGTTGCTACAACTCCAGGTGATACTGAAACTGAAATAAGTTGGACAAACATTGTTAATGTTGCTGAATATTACGATTTTATAGGTAAAATTAAACCGTCTTCTACAAACGATTGTTCAGCAATGTATGATGCAACTGATGCTACAAACGGTGGACAGTTAGCTTCTGTATTTACAACTGCTACAAATGGTGCAAATGTACTGACTGCACGTTCAGAATTCACTAAAAGTGGTACACTTACTGCTCCTACTGATGGTGATGGAGCAGATAAGACAGGATATTATATTGACATACCTGTTCATCTTAGAACATCAAAAATAAAGTCAGGAGGAACTACTACTGCAAATATCCTTTGTGCTATGGATATTAAAGATAAAGCAGGTACAGCAACTGGTGACGGTGATTTGTATAAAGCTGTTCGTGTAGCGTTTATCAATGATGCTAATAAAAACCAACAAGTTGATGCTGATGAGGTTGTATCTGGCGGTTCTGGTTCAATATGGGGAGTAAATAGTACCTATTATCACGATGGCGGTGTTAGTGCAGTTGATGCCAGTGGAAATGGAACTTTTACAGCGACAACCGTACAAACTGATAGAACAGGTGCAAATAATATTAATATTCCGATTGATTTAGCTACAACATCAGGAACGTATGGTCATGCTGATTTCATTATGAGAATATGGCTTGAAGGTGAAAGCACATATTGTCTTGATAAAAATGCTGCACAGGATTGGCAGATTGATTTAAAATTTGCACTTGAAGGTGAAGCAGAAGGTACATTTGTACAAGCAACTTGGAAAGATGCGAATGCAGATAAAACTCGTGACGAAGTTGAGGCAACTCCGTAATGTAATTTAAATATTATTTGCTTTTAATTAAAAAATTAATCCCCGGTACAAATAAGTGCCGGGGATTGTTAATAATATTGTTAATAAGTGTCGAAAATTGCTTGACCGGTGTCGAATTATGTGGTATAATAAATATAGAAAATAGGAAAGGGGCGTGCCGTTTTGTGGATACATCTCTGGAAAACAATGCATCCAGCACTGTTGATGGCGTTAGAGCGATAGAACTGTTTTATCGTCCGATAAAAGAAACGGCTGGAAATGAAACGGTGTTCTATCAGTCTCAAATCAGATTCAATGCACCGTCTATGGGCGTTCTTATGCCGTCAAGATATGCAGCAGTTCTTGAAGCAAGCCCCAAAAGTATACAAATCTTTGAGCTCGCTTTTCAGCAGTTTCTCAAAGCTCTTGGCATATTCACTGAGCGTGGCGTTTCGTATGACTGGATTTCTATTTGTATGCCCGTTCAATATCTGAAAAAAGCCGGCTGTGCCGATTCCATGTTGACCATGTGCAAAAAAGCACTTATAAAACCGGAACGTGTCTGCTTTGAATTTTCTCCTGCTATTCTAGATGAAACTGACGGCATTGCTGCTTCTGCGATAAAAGAGCTTACAAGCTTAGACTTTCATGTGATGATCACAGGTATCGGAGGCAGTTGCCCTATTTTGAAATTTGGGGAGTTCTACGCCGATTATATAATGCTTGCGCCTCAGGCAGCTGTTATTTCTTCCGATGACGATAGAAGTTTAGCCTGTTTGAAAGCTATTGTGAGCCTTGGCGATGCACTTGGAGCAGATTCGATTATTTGCGATGTTATTGAAAAAGCACAGCTTAAAAATGTGAAAGAACTTGAATGTTCCTATTATACGGGAAAGCTTTCCGGAACGTTTATGGCAGAGAAATACGTCCGTGCAAGAAATTCCGTTAACATAAACTCGGAGAGCTGATAATATAAAATAAATCTAAATCAGGAGGTGTAAGATTGGCTGATTCAAAAGTTGTGACAACCGAGGAAAAAACTGAGGCTCTGCATGATTCCACGGAAACTGCAAAAGTTG
>JBJERA010000197.1:0-1685 GCA_051882035.1 Hominimerdicola sp. | reverse complement strand
GTGGAAACATATCCACAGGCTGAATTTTTTTTGCTTTGTATCCAGCTTTTTTGAAAATTTTCAAATCCCTTTCAAGTGTTTCGATCTTGCAGGAAACATACACGACTTTTTTTGGAGCAAGAGCTGCCGTTGCGGAAATAAAGCTCTCAGTTGCACCTGCTCTCGGCGGATCCAGAATAACTATGTCAGCCTTTTCTCCCGAAACAGCAAGATTACGCATAAAATCCTCTGCGTCCTCATTATAAAATCTTATATTATCAAGCTTATTAAGCTTTGCATTATTTATTGCGTCACGGCAGGCTGAGGAATTAAGCTCCACTCCTGCAACATCTGCACCATTTTTTGCACAGATTATTCCAATCGTTCCCGTACCGCAGTATGCGTCAATAACCCTGTCTCCCTCTTTTATTCCTGCAAACTCAACGACTTTGTTGTAAAGCTTTTCAGTCTGCTCAGGATTTACCTGATAAAATGATTCAGGAGAAATATTGAAACGACATTCGCACAAAATATCCTGAATTTTTCCACTGCCATACATTACAATATTTCTTCTTCCCAATGTCAGCGGAATAGAATCGGTACAGATATTCTGAATTATAGTAGTAATTTCAGGGTGCAGTTTCAGCATAGCGTTTACAAAATTTCTCTTTGACGGAAAAATAGGGCTGGCGGTAACAAGCACAAGCATAACCTGCCCTGTTTTCCTTGAAGTACGAATAAGCGTATGCCTTAAAAGTCCCCTGCCCGTTTCGGGATTATAAGGTAAAATCTTAAATGAAACCATAAGCTTTTTCAGAGATTTTACTATCGCAGTGGCTCTTTCATCTTCAAGCATACAATCGTCAATGGCTGTAAGACTTCTGGTTGAGGACTGATAAACTCCCGAAATAATCTGCTTTGAGCGATTTATCTTATAGACAGTCTGAACCTTGTTGCGATAATTATAAGGCTTGTCCATTCCAATAATAGGCGAAATATCCTTGCAGAACTTGGTCAGCATTCTCTCCGCCTTAGCCTGTTTCCATTCAAGCTGTTCCGCATAAGTTTTATCAAGCTGACAGCCGCCGCAGCGTTTAAAACAGTTGCAGAATTTTTCACCTGTCGCATTGTTTATTTTTATATGTTTGCTCATAAATCTATAACCTCATTAATAAAATTAATACAAAAACTCATTATATATTATATCATTTTGTATAATATATGTCAATGCTTATTTCAATTAATACTTTTGCAAAGAATTGAAGAAAAAGCTCAGAAAAAAGCATAATTCATATTGAAAAAAACAGAAATATGTGTTATAATGTTTATAGTTTTGAAAAAATTATATTCGGATTAGAGGTTATATAATGAAAAATTTCAAAAAATCAGCGTCAGCTTTTCTTACACTGCTTATTTCAATTACCATAACGTCATGCGGTACAGCTATTCCCGATACCAACAAAATTGACAACGGGAAAAATTATACAGATACCTCCGCTGATACAACTATAACCGAGCAAAAAACAGAGGAAACGCTGTCTGAGGAAAGTTCGTCCCAAGAAGAACAGCCTGAGGAAAAAATTCCACCTACTTCAAGCTGTACGTTTCTGTGTGTGGGTGATAATCTAATTCACGACAACATTTACAAAGAGGCATTGACCAAAGGCGGCGGAACAACTTATGATTTCACTGACTGCTACAAATAT
>JBJERA010000196.1:0-6446 GCA_051882035.1 Hominimerdicola sp. | reverse complement strand
TAATGCCGAAACCGGTGAAGTTGCTGGCGATGCAAAAGTTGCTGACAAAAGGGAAGATTTTAAAGGCGAGGGTTATGTTACCAACATAAAGTCTGTTGCCGACTGGAATCACAGCTTTGAACTGACACATACTCAGTATTATAACGTTTCCATAACTGTTGCGGCGGATGAGGATATAAAAAATGGAATAGCTATTGACGGCGTAACCGTTGGTGAGTTTACTTGCACAGGTAACGGTAAATGGCAGACTTTTACTATTAATAATGTTTATCTTGAAAGCGGAAAGGTGAAAATGTCTCTTGCGGAGGCTAATCCTAATCTGGATATTGACTATTGTAATATTACAGCCAGCAATCAGATTGCAAATTTGTCGCAAGCTTTGGAAGAACCTCAGCTTGTGAACAAAAATGCTGATTACAATGCTCAGGCTCTTTTTAGTTATTTAGTTGAGAATTATGGAAAAAAAGTAATTTTAGGGCAGTATGACACAGTGGGAACTTCTGCTGAAACAGCTCTTATTTACAAAACTACCGGTAAGTATCCTGCAATCAGGTTTGGTGACATGACTTTGTTTACCCAGAAAAACAGCATTCTTGCCGAAAATGAAATTCCTGCTGCTGAGGATTGGGCTGAAAGTGGTGGAATAGTCGGATATATGTGGCATTGGACTGACCCTGTGGAGAAGAAAGAGTATTATTCCGATAAGACTGATTTTGATTTGTCAAAAGCTGTAACTGAGGAAAATATTGCCACGATGAGCATTGAGCAGATTAAGAAGCTTCAAAAAGAAGGAAAAATTTCAGAGGAATGCGTTGCGATTATTGAAGATATTGACGCAGTTTCTGAACAGCTTGCTGCTTTGAGAGATAAAGGAATTGCTGTTTTGTGGCGTCCTCTTCATGAGGCAAGCAATGGATATTTCTGGTGGGGTAAGGACGCAGATTCATATAAATGGCTGTGGAAACTGCTTTATACTAGACAAACCGAGTATCATAAACTAAATAATCTCATTTGGGTATGGTCGGCTCAGAATGCAAATTGGTATGTGGGCGACGACTATTGCGATATTTTGTCGGTGGATATTTATGATAGCGGTAACAAGTCAAGTCAGGTTAACAGTTTGCTGTTTTTGCAAAGTATTTCAAAAAATAAGCCTATTGCAATGAGTGAATGTGGTAATTTCCCGTCTATTCAAAATATCGCCAATGATAAGGCTTTGTGGTCATATATAGGTCAGTGGGGCGGAAATTTCCTGATGAATGATGATGGTACACTTTCAGAGGAAAATAACACTGCGGTTGACCTTATCACCATGTATAATAACAATTATACGATTACAAGAGATGAACTGCCGGATTTTAAGTCACTTGCCTCTGAAATTAAGACAGATGCGGAGAAAAAATCCGAAGAAAAGTCCGATAGTTCACAAAAATCTGAGGAAACAAGTTCTGCCTCTGATTCTTCAAAAGCTGAAACTACTAAGAAAGAGGAAACCTCTTCAAAAACTGAATAATATGTGGTATAAAAATCCGACAAACGAATTTATGTTTGTCGGATTTTTTGCGAATATTTTTCAGATTTTTAGAAATAATACTGTTATAAAAATTCAGCTTGGGAGGCAGAATAATGAATATAAATTTAAGCAAATCCCAGTATTCGGAAATGTATAAAGAGGCGTCGCACCGAACAAAATGGTGGGTAACAATTCCAAAAGCCTTTGTTATTGGCGGATTGATATGTGTCATTGGTCAGGCTTTTATGAATATGTACATTTCTTTTGGACTGGGCAAGGATAACGCCTCAATGGCTACATCAATTACGTTGGTATTCCTTTCTGCACTTTTTACAGGACTTGGTTGGTATGATATGCTAGCCAAACACGCAGGGGCAGGAACTCTTGTGCCAATTACAGGATTTGCCAATTCTGTGGCTGCACCTGCCCTTGAATTTAAAACAGAGGGCTTTATTCTTGGTTTAGGAGCAAAAATTTTTATCATAAGCGGTCCGGTAATTTTATATGGAACGCTTGCAAGCGTAGTTTATGGATTGATATACTATCTGTTTCTGCGCTAAAAAAGGCTTGTCCGATAAAACGGACAAGCCTAAATTTTTTATAAATTAACCTTCACTTGCTTCAACGTACTTTTCATAAACAATTTCAGGAGTGTATCTCTGAATTGCTTTGTCGTTCAGCTTAATGTTAGCAGCCTCTATCCACTCGTCAAGCAGAGCCTGGAAATCATCGGCTTTCATTTCTGAAAGAAGGTTGTCACGATTTTCAGTTGCATAATCAGCTGACCTCTCGGACATATCTCCCTTAATGAGAATGTAATAACCGTTCTCATCCTCATAAGCGGTAGCCTTACCGACTTCAAGACCGTTGATTTCAGTAAGCAGCTTACCGTAAGAGTCTTCCAGATCTTCTTCTGTCAAAGAGCCATAGCTTGTGATAGTTTCGTTAGCATATGGATCAGTTTCTTCCTCGGTTTCCTCTGTGACTGCTTGGTCAGTTGTTTCGCTGTCGTCAGTTGATTCATCAGAAGCCGATTCATCTGTTGTCACGTCCTCTGATTCAACAGCAGAGTCCTCGCTCATAGAACTGCTGTCCTCCGCTGCTGATGAAGTATCATTAGATTCGGCAGATTCATCTTCGGATATGCTTGAAGTTTCGTCAACAGAACTGCTTTCAGTATCAGCAGTTTCATCAGCGACATCTACATCCTCGATTGTTTCTTCGGTTTCGGTCAAAGAATTATTATATTCCGTAATCAAATCGTCAAATTCCTCAAAAGTGAGGTCTTGAGCCTTTTCAAGGTACTCATTCCAAGTCTTTTCGCTTTCAGCGTCAGCCTCAGCGGCAACGTCCTCGTCAAGCTCAGTACTTTTTGCAATATAAATCTGCTTGTATCTTATATAATTTTCATCAAGATATGTAGCAACATCATCGTTGGTAACTTCTTCAATACCGCCCTCTTCATAATAATAGTCAAAAATTTTCGACCTCATAAGAGAAGCCTTCTGAACCAATTTAACTGATTCCTTAGAAACACCCTGACTCTCGTAAAAATCGCTTTCGTCAGTCCAAGCCTCGTTGACTTGAGAATTTAAGTCGCTGAGTTCTTCGTCAGTAAGTTCCAATCCGAGCTCTTCAAACTTCTGAACAACAGCAACATACTCCTTGGTAGACTGCAAAGCGTCATCAGCAAGATAATCTGAGAAAGACTTACCGTCAACTTCCTGAGAAAAATAATCCTCAGTAATGCCTTCTGAGTAGTACATCATCATCATCTGAGTGTACATTGTATTCATCATATTAAAAATATAAATGCCTGCATTGACATTTTCGCCGTTACTGCTCATAACATAACTTGTATCGGAACAGCCTGCCATAGACAATGTCATCATAGCTGCTGTACAGATTGCAGCAAGCTTTTTTAATTTTGCCATAATATTTCATTTCCTTTCGAAAAATAAAATCGTGATTACACAATTCAACTTATACATTATACACTATTTTATTAACTAAGTCAAGAGTATTTTTGTATTTTTCACAAAATTTGCACAAAAACAGGACATTCCTCACGAATGTCCTGATGGTCTTATTATTCGTTTGAATTGCCGGTATTTTCGTCAAGGTCAAGACTTACAAGAGGGTTTGCGTCACTTGCAACCTTAGGAAGAACTCCGTCCCACTTGTCAATAGTCTGATACTTGATAAGCTCGTCGCTGAGTGAAGCGGTAAGAGTCTTGTTAGCCTCTGCCTGAGCCTCAGCTTTTGTCTTAATAGACTTAGCCTCAGCCTCAGCGGCAATGACCTTTTTCTGAGCCTCAGCCTCAGCAATTACAACTTCCTGCTCCTGCTCGGTCTTCGTTTTAAGCAAATTCTGTTCTGCAACCTGTTTCTGCTCAATAGCATCGTTAAATGCAGCAGAAAAATCAAAATTTACTATGTTGAACTTTTCAATCTGAATACCGTATTCGCCGATTTTATTTTCAATCTCAGTTTTTATCTCATCGCCAACTTTTGCACGTTCGGTAATAAGTTCCTCAGCCGTATACTTAGCGCAAACGGACTTCATGCTCTCTTGAACGGTAGGCATTAAAATTACATTTTCGTAATCCGAACCGATATTTTTATAAATGCTGGCGGAAGAATCCGTTCTGATTCGATAGTTTACAGCAATTTTTGAACTAACACTCTGCATATCCTTGGAAACAGCGTCGGCGTCAGCCTCGTAAACCTGAATTTTATTGGAAATTTCAAT
This sequence comes from Hominimerdicola sp., assembly GCA_051882035.1. Classification (GTDB taxonomy): domain Bacteria; phylum Bacillota; class Clostridia; order Oscillospirales; family Ruminococcaceae; genus Hominimerdicola. The sequence goes on along the minus strand of JBJERA010000196.1, from coordinate 2,181 downwards.
AACCTGCTGTGCAAAAGGAATTTTTAAATGAATACCTTCGCTCAGAGCGGTTTCGGAAACCTTTCCAAAAGTTGTAACTACTCCCGTGCAGCCTGCCGGAACAATAGTAATCGCAGAAAATCCCACGATTGCTACTGCTGCAACTCCTGCGATTGTTCCGATAACCTTTCCGGTTTTCTTTTTTGATACATCGATTACTTCAACAGCCATTTTCTTATGTCCTTTCTTTAACTATGTTTTTATGTAATCCTTTTGGATTAATAAGATTATATCATAATTTTTGCCAAACTGCAAATGTCGGAAAAGTCAGCAGAAAACAGGCGGAGCTAATTTAATTAATTTATCACTATATTTCTCCGCTTTTCTCATTCAACCTTCTTAAATCTTCGATTTTCTGAATGCTGATTAAATGTCTGAAAAGCAAAAAAATACGCAGGCGAAAACCTGCGTAAATTAAAATTTTAATAATGTGTTAAGTCAGCGACTATTCTGTTAGTTATAAAATCCTATATAATATGAATTTTACTTATTTAATTTAATCAAATATATTTGTGTAATAATTTAACTAGCATATTATGCTTGGTTTTCCTCGCTATCGCAGATAACAGACGCTATTGATGCACATACAGCAGAGAAAACTACTGCAATAACTGCCGATGATGCCGATAAAACCATAATTGTCTTAAAAATTACATTAATCATACCTTTTCTCTCCTTGTTTTTCAAAAATACATTTACCTTCAATTTAAAACCAGTTAAGCCAATCCCCAATAAAGGCTTATCAACTAATCTTTGAATATATTATAAACTATTTTTTGTTAAATGTCAAGAGAAATGAATGAAGTTTCTTTTAGTTTTTACATATTAACCAAAATTGACGTTGGAATATTGACTATTTTATTAATGAAATCGTATACATTTACTAAATAAAAAGACGGCTGAAAAATCAACCGTCTTTTCATTTTATTTATTTTCGTTATTATTCTTATTGTGTAGGGATTCAAACTTTTCGGTTCTTCCTTTAAGCTTTTTTAAAGCGTAATCCTCTTTGATCAAAGCCTTTCCACGCTCGATTGCAAGAGCGTTGTCAGGAATATCCTTTGTAATGGTTGAGCCTGCGGCAGTGTATGCTCCATTTCCAACTCTTACCGGTGCAACCAGATTTGTGTTACAGCCGATAAAAGCATTGTCACCGATAACTGTTCTGAACTTCTTGTCGCCGTCATAATTAACAGTTACTACTCCGCAGCCGAAGTTTACGTTTGCACCAACGTCAGAGTCACCGATATAAGTAAGATGAGCCACAGCAGTACCTTCGCCGATTGTGGAATTTTTGATTTCAACAAAATCGCCGATTTTAGCGCCTTTTTTAATGTGGGAATTAGGTCTGAGCTGAACATAAGGGCCAATTTTCACATCATCTTCAATTATTGAATCGTAAGCCTGAACATTGTTTAGATTAACATTATTTCCAACAGTTGTATTTTCGATTATGCAGTTACAGCCGATTTCGCAGTTTTCACCGATAGTAGTGTTTCCTCTAAGAATAACTCCGCTGTGTATTTTTGTGCCTAAACCGATTTTAACATTGTTCCCAATTGAAACTCCGTCAGTACAGCAGAATTCTATGCCCTCGTCAAGCCATTTTCCGATGATTTCACCTCTTGCTACATCGTTGAGCATAAGAAGTCCTCGTCTGTCATTTGCACCCAAAGCCACATTTGGATTAGATGAAACAAAAGCGTCTGCATTCTTTCCCTTATTAATGAGCAGTTCAATGCAGTCGGTAAGGTAATACTCACTCTGAGCATTATTTGGCTGAATATCAAACAAAACATCAAGCAAATCGGCAGTTTTGAACCAATAACAGCCTGAATTTATCTCAGTAATTGCAAGCTGTGCAGGAGTGCAGTCCTTATGCTCCACAATTCCTGCAATTCCATCATCTGTACGCACAATTCTTCCGTAGCCCGTAGGGTTTTCTACACGGGAAGTAACGACTGTTACTCCGCAGTTCTTTGAAGTGTGCAGTTCAAGAGCGCCGTTTATCGTATCAGCGTCAATAAAAGGAGCGTCGCCGCAAAGCACAAGAGTATTTCCGTCAGAATTTTCTTTCAGAAAGTCAACCGCCTGCATAACAGCATGACCTGTTCCAAGACGTTCTTCCTGCATAACTGTTTT
>JBJERA010000195.1:0-1695 GCA_051882035.1 Hominimerdicola sp. | reverse complement strand
AATTTCAGCCGTTTTCTCTGAAATTTCAATATTTCTGTTCAAAAGAGTTCCATCCAAGTCGGAAATATATAACTCTGACACGACCAATTAACCTCCAAAAAAGGCGGCAAATACTGCCGCCAAAATATTGCAAATGTAAAATCAACTACTTAAAGCCTTTTCATTTTCATCAGGAAAATAAACCCTCTTTATATCTGCACCGAGAGCTCTCAATTTCTCGTCAATGGCCTCATAGCCACGCTCAATATAAACAATATCGCCGATTTCAGTTGTTCCCTCTGCCGCTAAACCTGCAATTATCATTGCAGCACCAGCACGCAAATCAGTAGCCATAACAGGTGCACCTTTTAGCTTACCAACACCCTGAATAACAGCAACCTTACTGTCAACAGAAATATCTGCACCCATTCTTCTCAGCTCTGCAACATATCTGAATCTGTTGTCAAAAATATCATCGGTAACAATGCTAGTCCCCTCTGCCAATGTAAGAAGGGTAGAAAACTGTGGCTGCATATCCGTCGGAAAACCAGGGTGCGGCATAGTTTTCAAGGAAGTTTTCATTAAAGGACCATCAACCCAAACATGAACACTTTCATCAAATTCTTCAACATTCACTCCGACTTTTCTGAGCTTTGCAGTAATTGATTCCAAATGCTTAGGAATTACATTGGCAATTACAACATCTCCCTTAGTAGCAGCCGCCGCAACCATATAAGTTCCCGCCTCAATCTGGTCGGGAATAGTCGCATATGTTACGCCTTTTAGATAGTCAACACCATGAATCTTGATTACGTCAGTGCCTGCGCCTCTGATGTCGGCACCCATTGAATTAAGAAAATTCGCAAGATCAACGATATGCGGCTCTTTTGCAGCATTCTCGATAATCGTCAAACCCTTAGCCTTAACAGCTGCAAAAATAGCATTCATTGTTCCGCCGACAGTTACAAAATCAAAATAAATCTGATTTCCTACCAATTTATCAGCATAAACATGATTGGCTCCATTAACAATTTCATCAGACGCACCAAGACACTTGAATGCTTTTAGGTGCTGGTCAATAGGTCTGTCGCCCAAATCACAGCCGCCGGGCATAGCAACATAAGCCTCATGGAAACGACCAAGAAGAGTACCCAAAAAATAGCAAGACGCTCTCATTGTTCTTGCAATTTCATAAGGAACTTCCGGCTTAGTAATCGTGCTCGTATCAATTCTGATCGTGTTGCGTTTTAAAACCTTAACATCTGCACCCATTTCACGCAAAATCTTCATACATTTAGTAATGTCGCTGATTTCAGGTACATTTTCAAGTACGCAAGGCTCGTCGCACAGTATTGTTGCAGCAACCAAAGCAACAGCAGCGTTTTTTGCCCCGCTTATATTAACTGTACCTTTCAGCGGAATCCCGCCATTTATAACAAACTTTTCCAAGTTTAACACTCCTTAAAATGAGTAAATATACATCATTATTACATCACAGACAAGCAAAAAACAAAAGCCAATTTTAGAAAATACAATATGCAGTTGGACATTATTAACAATAATACTTAATATAGTATAAGCTGTATAAAAAATATGTCTGAGATTTCATATTCACTTATTTATATTACCACAATCGCACAAAAAAATCAATAGAGATTTGACACTTTTGCATGAAAAATTTATTTTTGAGCATAATGCACAACAAAATTAACGATT
>JBJERA010000194.1:0-6524 GCA_051882035.1 Hominimerdicola sp. | reverse complement strand
TTCTATTTTACCACAGTTTGCTGACTTTTTACAGACTTTTTTTCAAAGGGTCTTCCAAACAATTAATTTCCTTTTTAACATAAATACAAAAAGAAAAAAATATATAAAATGTACCCGATTATTTTAAGAGTGTGTTATTCACAGTATTTCATCTCGTTAAACTTCCGATTTATCGGGCAGTTACATCAGATGTAATATTAACCAAATGATACCATAACCCCTTTTAGCTTGTGACATAAAAAAATCACAGCACCCGCCAGAGTGCTGTGATAAGAAATCAGATCAATAAATTTGGAATTTGAGCGTGCGTTATCAAGTTAAAACTACATTATCTTTATCGTTCTTTTCTTTTTTCAAAAGCATTATTAAGGATATAACAAACATAATTATAAGCATTATATCAAATATCGAATTCATATTTACAAACAGAGTCGAGTTATTCCACTCAATATAATCCGTCAAATTAGCAAATATATCATATAAGAAATGCAAAAGCATAGGAAGTAATATATTTCTAGATTTTAGATACATTACTGCAAATGCAAAGCCAATTACTCCTGTCTGAAAAAATCTATATGTACTCCATCCATTTATGACATGCACAGCACCAAAAAGCAAGAAACTCACAAATCCATATATCAATTTATTCTTAATATTTTGAGCTCCATAGAAATAACCTTCTAATATCAGAACACGATAATTAAGTTCTTCATAAAAGCCAGTTGCAATCTGTTGCAAAAAAAACCTTGAAATTAATAGACCGATTGTTAGTCCCGTTATGGACTTTATTCCTGAAAACCAAACTAATAAATAATAAAAAAAATAGACTACGAAACCACTTCCTGCAACTAATGCAATTTTGCTTCCTTTAATACTTAAAACTTCCTTGATTGGTTTATCATATAACTTTTTTACAGCAAATAAAATGATAAATCCAAAAACAAATCTTAATATACTACTAAATATGAACCATGGTATCCCATTAAGAAACTTGATTACCCCAAATGAGATTGTCACAAATAGGCTTGCAATAACTATTGCCCAAAGTATTCCAGAATATTTTTTATTACATAACATTTTCTTCATAGTTTTTATTTATCCTATTCAACAACTTCCGATTTATCGAGCAGTTAAACCCGACATAATGTTGGCTACATTATACCATATCCACTTGAAAAAGTCAACCGTGTCAGCGGTGATGTAATTAACTTCATTGATTTATTACGCATTCATATTTTTCAGCTTGAATTCCGCTCTGTTGGATTCAATTATCCCTTCCGCTCGGAGCTTGCTTATCTCTGCCGACATTGCACTTCGGTCTACATCAAGAAAATCAGCAAGAGCCTGCCGGTCATAGGGTATGGTGAATGTATCACTTTGGTTCAGATTAGCTTGTGACATTAAAAAAGTCATAAGCTTTTCTCGTGTTGTGCGTTTGGATAGTATCTCTATTTTTTCGTTCAGATTAAGATTTTTTTCGGTTATCAGTCTGAGCAGATTGTTCGTAAGCTTTGAGTAAAAAGCGTTTCCGTCTGAAATTTCATTTAAAAGATTTTTCAAATCAATAAGCATTATCCTGCTTTCAGCAGTTGAAATTACGCTTACAGGCATAGCCCTTATCTCGGAAAAAGCGAATACCTCAGCGAATATCTGAGTCGGCTCAATATGTGCAATAATACTGCGGTTTCCATAGTAATCATTTCTGACGATCTGGACCGCCCCTGAAAGAACGATTCCGATACGATTTGTACTGTCTCCCTCGGCAATGATAACCTGATTTTTAGAAAAGTTACATACATTTGTATAACGGCTGTTAAAAATAATATTGAGTTCTTCGTCATCAATTTTATCAAATAAAGGACACTTTTTCATAAATTCAAAATCTTTTTTCATTTGCTCCCGACCTTTGTTGGATTTACAACATACTTATTTTTATCATTATACTATAATTTAATCACAGAATCAAAAGATTTGTTCTGATAAAAATTTACGGAGGTAAGTCATGATAAGAAAAATCATAAAAATAGACGAAGAAAAGTGTAACGGCTGCGGTGCTTGTACGTCTGCTTGTCACGAGGGTGCAATAGATATGGTAGACGGAAAGGCTAAGCTAATGCGTGAGAATTATTGCGATGGTTTGGGAGATTGTTTGCCGGCGTGTCCTACAAATGCTATCTCATTTGAAGAACGTGAAGCTCCCGCATATGATGAGGAAGCTGTGCGTAAAGCAAAAATGAAAAAGCAAGTCGATAATTTACCCTGTGGCTGTCCGGGAACACATTCAAGAAGTATAAACAGAGAGGACTATTCAGATAAGAATATTGCTGTTAATTTGGCAAGTGAGCTTTCTCAATGGCCAGTGCAGATCAAACTGGTTCCTGTTAATGCACCATATTTTAGCAGAGCAAATTTGCTTATTGCCGCAGACTGCACAGCTTACGCTTACGGCAATTTTCATAATGAATTTATCCGTAACAGAGTGACACTTATTGGTTGTCCTAAGCTTGACGAAAGTGATTATGCAGATAAGCTTACTGAGATAATTAAGAATAACGATATTAGTAATGTTACTGTTGTTCGTATGGAAGTGCCTTGTTGCAGAGGTATTGAAAACGCAGCAAAAAGAGCTTTACAGTCAAGCGGTAAATTTATTCCTTGGAGAGTTATCACGATTTCTACAGACGGCAGGATAATTGATGAATAAGCGTAAAATATCAAATAAAAAGGGCGAACAGGTTAATATGTTCGCCCTTTTAAATTATACAATGGTAAAAGTTTTTGTAACCGTACCGGTGTAATCGCCTCTTCCTGATATAACTACGCTGGCAGTACCTTTCGCCACATTATTTACATATCTTACCACATAATCTGTTGTCAACGAAAGAGTTTTGCTGCCGTCTTTAACAGTAACCTTTGGCTTTAAGCTGCTGCCTGTGTAAGTCATAGAGGTTTTGCTGAGAGTTATTGTGCAGTTTGAAATATTTTTTGTACCAACTGCCAATATTTCAAAAGTCTTTGTTATTCTGCCCACATAATCTCCCTTGCCTGCAATAATTACAGAGGCGGTTCCAACATTTACATTATTTGTATATCTGATTACATAATCTGTATTCTGAACAAGCGTTTTACTTCCGTCTTTAACAGTAACCTTTGGCTTGATTGCATTTCCGCTGTACAAAACAGAAGATTTGCTGAGGGTTATTGTGCAGTCGGAGATATTTTTGGAAGTATCCTCAATAATTGAGAAAGTTTTTATTACACTTCCTGTATAATCGCCTTTTCCTGCAATCTTAACAGATGCAGTACCTACATTTACATTGTCAATGTATCTTACCACATAATCTGTTCCGGAAATTAGAGTTTTTGTTCCGTCTTTGACAGTAACCTTAGGCTTTACTGCACTTCCTGTATAAGTCATTTCGCTTGCCGACAATGAAATCGTGCATTCTGAAATGTCTTTCGTAGTATTTTCTGAACCTGCTCCGACAGAAATAAATCTAATATCCGAACCTGCATTTACAGGAGTATAATCACTTGTAATAGGTACATAAATTGCTGCTGATTGGTTAATATCTACATTAACCGCAGAATCTGTTGTTTTAGGATTAATATCGTTAGCCCATGATTCTCCCATAAATCCATATGGTCCTTCACTATCTTTAAGATAAAGAGCTACATAGAAATTTTGAATCAGAGTAGGAACATCGACATTCAAATGTGCTGCAATATTTTCAAGATATTCATCACTGTCTTTCTTTAAATCAACAATAATATCTTTATAGATAGATGTATCACCATACTGAGTTCTGACATACTGCGAAAAGAGGTAAGAAAGCGCATAATTACCTACATCTTGCCAAGAAGCCAAAGAGTGATTATTGATATATTTGTTAAAATAATTAATTTCAGTTTTTTGAAGTCCATAAATAAGATGAGATGCAGCCTCAGCAAAAGCCTCATTCAAATATGTAGGCATCATTACATATTCAGAATCGTAACCACCTGCAGCATAAAAATACGAAAAGTTAATTAAATGTTGCAATTCATGAAATATTGTGTCATAAACTTGCTGTACGCTATATGCCAGTGACTCTTTAGTATCAATATGAATCATATCCATACAATTCGTATATTCATACTGAGAATAACTATAAAAGTCACTTGTAGTGAAAAATCCGGCAACATATCCTTGACTTATAGGAGTTTCTCGGTCAATATCATAGCAAACAAGTGCAACCTTGCCGTCACCGTCAAGGTCATAGGGTGAACCAAAGGCATGCTCCATTTTAGGAAAATTTTTGTCATACTCGTTACCGATATCTTCTGCAAGAGATGAAGATATTGAGTCCGAATTGTTGGTAGGTGCCCAAACAGTACAATAATCACCACTATATAAAACTTCAAACTCTACGGATTCATAAGATTCCTCCATAGACTGGCCGTTACGATTTTTCATTACTGAAAGAGCTTTTGTGTCACCAACATCATAACCTTCATCAACGGTATTAATAGAAAACATTTCCGAATTACGTTTTTTCGTGGGTATTGGTAACTGAGTAATTGCCGACTGTGGATCAATCAGTTTGTTTCCGTTGCCGTCGTATCCAACTACAATTTCAGAATTATTTGAGTTTTCAGCAATATACTCATTTAGTTGCTGCAAACTCATTGAAACATCTGCCAAACTTCCGGTTGATTGAGTTTCTTTAGTGCTGGTATTAACAGCTATAAGCATCTCACCTGAATATGGGGCGACAGTATCAACTGCCGAAGCACTTAATCCCCCGCACTGAGCCAACGTAAGCACTGCCGAAATAACAGCAGCCGCCTTTTTTGTAATCGTATTCATGATTACAACACCTTCCTTAAATCAATAATTCTTAAACCTTATAATATTTATAAAGCTTATATTATTATATCACGAATTGATTAATTTGTCAATAATTATATTTAAGCAGAATATTTAAAAAGCTTGTGGGGGTAAGTACAAGCGAGTATAGAAATTTGTGGTAGAAAAGAGTAATCGTAGGTATTGACATTTGTTTCTGAAAATGTTATAATCAGAAAAATATTAATTTATGGAGGAGTATTATGATTAAGTATCCAAATGTCGCCAGAGGGCTAAAAATTTTATTTATCAGTGAACTTGTTCAGATTGTTGGTGGATTAGTTTCAAATGTTAGTTCAATTTCAATTGTGGGAATTGTTCTGAAAATTATTGGTCTTGTTGCAGCGGCTTACGGAATAAGCGGTGCAAGAAAGGATTCATGTTCAGGATTTGATACTGCATTTATTGTTGTTACTGCAAATGCGGTGGCAAATATTATTCTTATTTTCCTTTCAGCCAACAGCAAAATCTATTCAACTATTACGTTAGTGGCAAGCATTTTGACCTTAATGGTTATTTATTATATAATCAATTCTGCAAACATACTTCTTTTGGACATTCGTGACATAAGTAATGCAGGCTTAGGAGAAACTGTATGGAAATATACAAAGGTCGGACTTATTGTTGTAGTTGTTTCAACATTTCTTACCATTATTTCTATTGTATCTCTTTCTCCCTATATGTTGCTGCTTTGTTCAATAATTATGCTGGTAGGTACATTGATTTGTATGGCTGCACAGATAATGTTTATAGTTTATCTTTACAAAAGCTCTGCAAGCCTTAACACTCCGATTTCTACCGAAGACCCTTTTGCACAATATTATGAAAATCAGGACAATATTAACAGTGACCGTAGATTTTAAGTTAAGGAAAATATTATCGATTAAGAGCATTGCAAAATGCTCTTTTGTTTTGCATCACAAGTTGTAGTGCGGTAAATAAAATTTTACAAAAAACTTATAACCAAACTCGGTTTTTTACGTCTAAATAAAGTATCAGAACACGGAAATCAATTTTCTTAATTTCAGCAATTTAATGTGAGCTTTTTGATGTTTTTTGACACTTCAAACATACAAAAATTATCTGAAAAGCACATTAAAGTAATCAAAAAATATGTTAAATGCTACAAAATAAATTATTAATTTGGAGGCGTAACAATGCGCAAATTTGAAAAGAGAATTATATTGATCTTTGAATTAATATTGTCTATATTAGTGGTTGTTTCCTTGAATGATAGGAAAGCCGAATTAGTTCCTAAAGCCACACCTATATTATGCATTTTAATGATTGCCGGAGCAGTGGTTTTATGGTAAAAAAAATAAAGGAAATAAAAACTGAAGTTATGTAACTATATTTTTTAGAACTTGTCCACACAGAAAAACATATTATCTTCTTTGACGCAACAGACTGACAGCATCAGGTTGTCGCTGTCGAGGTTGACCTTTTGGTGAAAAAATGTGAACAGATTCTGGAGGACATTCGTGGAGATTTATTATTTTTCAATGGAGGAATAAACTATGTATAGGAAAATTTGTGCAGCAGCATTAGCTGTTATTATGACTTTTGGAATCATGTGCAGAGGCGTCGTTTCTATACAATCTGACGAAAAATTTTCTGCGTTATCCGCACACAATAG
>JBJERA010000193.1:0-6531 GCA_051882035.1 Hominimerdicola sp. | reverse complement strand
CCTTTCAGATCTTTTTTCCTTGCTCTTAGCTTTGTCTGACTGGAAGTATTTTATTCTTTTTACACAATATTTTTGGGGGTCTCAGTTGTCGATAAACGGCAACTCGCTTTTTGATTTATTTCAAATCTAAATACTTCTCAATTTTCAGCTTTTTGAGCTGTATCATTCTTCCAATAAAAGCCTCATAGCTTTCTTCTGGGTAATTGGGATTATCCACTTCTTCATATTGATCAGGCTCACCCCATATCCGATACACATTACCTACTGATTTACGAATTGTCTCAAGCATGGAAATCGTATTTGAACTGAGTTTTCCTTTTCTTACGAGGACATTTATCTTTTGGGGAAGTTCAGAATATAGAATTTTTAGTTGACTTAAATGTTCTTCAAGAGTAAGATTAGATGATTCTTTAAATATTGTTTGTATTTTTGCTTCAAGCATTTCCTCAATTTCTTGTGAATTTGCTCTTTCACACTTTGTACCACGCCGAATGTAAATTGTGTCACTTTCCAACTGTTTTGTTTCTTTCATAGATATAAAAGGTAATCGTTCGGGGGTATCGTGAACAATGAGCAATTGGAACATTTTGTTTTCAACAGCCGAATATTCGGAAGCGTCATAAGCAAAATCCAATACTTCATAATCAAGACCAGGCGGAACATATTTAGAGATTTCATTATTTATATCGGCTTTATCTTTTAATTGAGATATACCCTTTGGCGATAAAGTTCCATCTTCATTTTCATTTACTCCAATAACGATAATACCGCCACGAGAATTAGCCATAGATAAGATCATTTTTGATAATTGACCTTTATCAATCCATTCTAACTTAAAGTCAATCTCGTTTAATTCACCACAGTTATCTTTTAAAAATTTTCGGAAATTGTCTTTTGAAGGTGATTTTAAAAAATCATCATAGAATTTATCTTTTATTTGATAATTCATAAGCAACATCCTCTTTATTTATATTTATTCTATTTCTTCAGTAACCTATTGATATGATTCAATATCATCAACTGATCACCATCATCGAGCTGCTTCATCCCCTCAACAGCTTTCCGTATCAGCTCAGGGTTAGAAATGCTGTCATCGAAGAACTCCGCAGGCGTGATGCCGAAGTAGTCACATATCGCAAATAGCTCCGACAGCGGAGGCAAGGACTTGCCCGATGAAATATTGTAGATATATCCACGGCTATGACCAAGATCATAGCTCATCTGATACTCCGATACGCCCTTTTGCAGCCGGAGCTGCGTAATCCTGTTCCTTACAAAATCGTCCGTCATAGCTAAATCACCTCTTACTACTATAATACAGCAAAAGAAATTTGCTATACTCAAAGAAAATATGTTGTTTTCGCTTGAACAATCGTCTAATATATGTTATAATCAAGACATATTAGATTGTTCTTGTTGAAGTATCATTGGAAAGACGAGTAATGACATTTTCAGGTGATAGCTATGGATATATATACCATAAGTTTCTTTGGACATCGTGAAATGGAGAGAGCATCGGAAATCGAAGGCAGACTCAATCTACTCTTACATAACTTCATAACACAAAAGCAGTATGTTGAGTTTCTGGTCGGTCGGGACGGAGAATTTGACCAACTGGCAGCGTCAGCAATCAGACAAGCTGTAAAGCAGTACGGTTGTAGGAATACATCACTTATTCTTGTTCTGCCGTACATGAAAGCTGAGTATCGTGACAATGAACAGAGCTATCTGAACTACTATGATGAGGTCGAGATTTGCTCTTACTCATCTGATGCACACTATAAGTCTGCGATACAAGTACGGAACAGGTGCATGGTTGACCGTTTCGATATGGTTGTGTGCTGTATTCAGCATAAAAGCGGCGGAGCGTACAAAACAATGCAGTATGCAGAAAAACATAATAAGAAGATAGTTAATCTTGCAGAGTGCGAAACCAGTGGCGTTTTCTGAAATGTATGTGATAAATAACATTTGCTAACTGATGTGGCGAGTGTAAAAACAGTTTCATTTTGAAGAAAACAAAAATCTTGTTGAGCAGTTCTTTTCTTTTTTGTGCTATATTGACAAAACGCTTAGTTCGCGCTATAATGATAGTATATAAACGCCAATAAAACTGAAGGGAGATGCGAATATGTTGTTTTCCGATAATATCAAAACAATGAGACAAAAACTTTTCCTTTCCCAGGATGCTTTTTCAAAAGAGCTTGCTGTTTCTGTATCTACTGTAAATAGGTGGGAAATCAGAAAAAGCGTCCCGAATCTCTCCACAATGAATAGAATCAAGGATTTTTGTGATAGGCATAATGTTGATTATGTGCCAATCGAAGAAAGTTGGTTGGCAGCTCGATAAATGAACGTATCAGGTCATAGGTGAGGTGATAATATGGCAAAGCGTATCCCTTGGAGTAAACATGAAATAGCACTTCTCTTTATGGCTTATGAGCGCGTTGTTAATGGTAGCAACATGAAAGAACAAGCATCTTGGCTCTCAGACAAACTTCGTCGGCTTGCATCTATAAAAGGAATTGTGATAGATGAAACTTTTCGCAATATCAATGGCATGAATATGCAGTTGGGAAATGTACAGTTTCTATTTACTGGCGGAGAAAAAGGACTATCAGGAGTATCCAGAGCAATCCGTAATATGTATGATGTATATATGAATGATCACAATCAATATGATGCCATCCTGGAAGAAGTAACCGCAATGCTGGATGCCGAGATTGTGATTAATACTCAATCTCAAAAAGTTTCTACCAATAATCAAACTACCACTCGCAAACCGATAAAACGGATACCATGGGATAAATACGAAACCGCTCTCCTTTTTAAATCGTATGAAAATATTACTTGTGGTGAGAATTTTAAGTCAGAAGCGCTGAAGCTATCGAATACATTACGACAGTATGCTCTCAATCGTGGTATTGAGATTAATGAAACTTATCGAAATGAAAACGGAATGAATATGCACTTAGCTCAAGTGAAGTATCTTTTTACAGAAGGCAAGAAGGGACTTCCATCATCCTCAAAGGCGACCAGAGAAATGTATGAGTTATATCAAAGCGATTATAATGCATACTTATCTCTACTAAAGGAGGCAATTAGATTGAGTCAAGCGCCTGAATGTGTTAACGAAAGTTTGCAGGATAAAGTATTATCAGAACGTATAGAACGTATCGAGTTGTATGTGCTTAAAGCAGATTTGAATGGGTGTACGGTTGATGAAACAGCTACGGCTCTGGAATTGCCAGTGCTGACAGTCAAAAAAACTGTTGCATCTTCAATGAATATTATTTCTATATGCGATCGATTGATTCATAAGGAAGCGTTTGTGGATTGGGAGGTCGGATCTGATTGCTTACAAACAGTGTTAGAAAAATTGATGGTAAAAAACAACGGTTATGTTTCAGCAGCTCAGTTGTATGATTATGCAAAACTTGATATGTCGATGTTTATGAATGATAATAATATGGGCGATCAGCGTAAAATATATGACATGGCAGAGCATCTGTTTTCAAAAGAAAAGTACCATAATATACACTACTCTTTTCAGGGAAAGGCACATATCACAGGCTCTCAAGAGACTGTTTCTTCTAAGCTTGATATAATAAAGAAATATGCACGGGATGAGGGCGGCTTTTTTAGTGAGGAAGATTTGGAAGGATACTTGCGCCAACTGGGAATAAACAGTACACACGCTCGGCAATATATGAAATTAACTTCTGCGCCGGATTTTCTTCTTTATGAACCTGGGTATATAATTACATCAGAGAGTATTGCTATAACGCCTGAATGGTTGAGTAAAGTGCAAAATGCAGTTAGGATTCTATTTAATGATGTAGGAGACCATATTGTAATTAGAGATATTCAACCAATGTGGTATGACCTTCTGCCAGATTTGCCGCAGGGAAGATCATGGACACCGCTATTGCTACAGAGTATATTGCGTTTTTATTATAATGAAATCGGAGCAAAAACAATATGTGCTCTTGATTCGCAGTCGATAGATACACTGCATGCAATGTTAGTGACACTTGATAGTGAAATTCAAACATTCTCCGATGCTGTATTATCATTATTCGTTGAAAAACAGATTACACTGTTGGAGAACTGCACACAGAAATATAGTAGTGAAGAACTGCGGCAGATACTTGTCGAATACGGATTGATTGCTGGTAGAGAGCTCATCTATACAATGCCAGATGCATTGCCCAATGACGGTCGATTCATATGGGATTTAGACCGTAAGAGTGTTACTATAAAAATATAACTAAGGAATGATAAGCCATGTACGGCTATGAATGGACAAATGAATATGGAATATTTCGTTTAACAATAGATGCAAAATTGCAGAAAGAAATCCGACCTGTTTTTCGAGAGGAACTAGATTTCTTTGAAATGTATCGGTATTGGGACTACCCGAGAGATACGGATGCTCCATTGATGTGGGCAGAAGGAGTCAGACGATATGTGATGAACGGCACCTGTGTAGCTGAGGCGAAAGGCGGCGGATTTTATACCAAGCCAACGATAGAGTTGAAGACTGAGGAACGTTTACAGTTACAGCCAATTGATGTCGATCGTCTATATGAAGTGAACAAAACGCTGATGATCAGTTTAGAGCAAAAAGCTGTACACTTCATACAAGAACAGTACGAAAAATACAAGAAACAGGGCTATGCGTTTATATGTGCTTTTTCTGGTGGTAAAGACTCCATTGTTTTGCTTGACCTTTGTGCAAAGGCACTTGCACCAAGCGATTTCTATGTGGTATTCAGCAATACTGGCATGGAGCTGTCTGATACAATCAAAGCTGTAGAAAAAGCCAAAAGCCGGTGGTCTGAGCTGCACTTTGAAGAGGCGAAGTGTCACATGGAACCAAGTAAGTCCTGGGAAGAATTTGGACCGCCGGCAAGTAAGCTGCGTTGGTGTTGTTCAGTACACAAATCAGTTCCAACAATTTTATTACTTCAGGAATTGACAGGTGAAAATGCAAAAGCTGTCGTATATGACGGCGTTCGTGCTGAAGAAAGTGCAAGAAGAGCAAAATACACTGAGGTCGGCGAGGGGGTAAAAAATGCTCTGCAAATAAATTGTCATGCCATTCTGAAATGGGACACTGCTGAGGTGTTCATATATATTCTCCATAACAATTTGATGATAAATAATGCTTACAGACATGGTATATATCGTGTGGGTTGCATGGTTTGTCCTATGTCTGCCAAATGGCAAGATTCTTTAATAGCTCATAATTATCATGATGAAATGGCAACATCATTGTCACTTATTGAAGATCTTACGATGTATGCCAAAGGTAAATTAGATAAAAAATATGTTGAAGATGGGGGTTGGCAAGTAAGAGCTGGCGGAAAAATACTCAAACAAGGCGAAAACAGAATTGCCGAAACTATTGAAGATGGCAAGCTGATTATAGATATAAAAAATGCACGTCAATCATGGAATGATGTTGTAGGAATATTTGGTCATACAGTAGAAGAAAAGGATGATAAGAAGTATGTGTTATCCAAACACGGAATATGTGAAATGACATTGATCGTCGACGAGGCAGGACAGCATATTACCATATATCCGATTACAAGGCTTGATCGCTTTGATATAGCATCATTGCGAGCTGTAGCGAATAAAACGGCAT
Source organism: Hominimerdicola sp. (assembly GCA_051882035.1). Classification (GTDB taxonomy): domain Bacteria; phylum Bacillota; class Clostridia; order Oscillospirales; family Ruminococcaceae; genus Hominimerdicola. The sequence goes on along the minus strand of JBJERA010000193.1, from coordinate 878 downwards.
ATTGTGTTGGCTGTAAAGCTTGCGTGCCGCAATGTCCAACAAATGCATTTCAAATTATTGACGGAAAGATACACATTCGAGAAAAAGCGTGTGTTCATTGTTATAACTGCTGTATGTATACCGATAAAGGATGCATGGTTGCTAAGTCATTATATATAAGGAGTGATACCGTGAAAAATCCAGATCGCTACCGTAACTTTGGATTAAGCCATTCTTTCTATTCTCATTTAACCGATAACGGCTTAGATTGTTTCGGAATGACTGTTTTAGGTAAAGATCAGTATAAATCGCTCAGATACTGGATGGGCGATGCCAATGTACTTAAAAGAAAGGAAAAGAACAACAAAGAGCAAATACTGGTGGAACTGACACCTCTTGGTGAAAAATTGTTACCTATGGGATCATATAACCCGTTTGTATGGGCTATACTTTGGGCTAATCTTGCTTATGATTCTATTGTTGTAAGATGCTTTTGTCTGAACATCGGTGCAGGAGAAATGTTCCAAAAAGATGATTTGATTGAGTGGTTAGATCGTGATATTAGTGAAAAGAGCCGTGGACAGGCAGTTAACTCTCTGCTGTCAACTTTTCGTGATTCCCCTATTGGCTCTGCACTTGGTCAGGGTATTGTGGTTGATAAATCCTATCTTCGTGCAGGATGGGACTATCCTGATCCGGTTGCACTTTTGTATTCTCTGTATCTATATGCTGAGCGGACTGGTCATAAGAGTTTTACTTTTAGTGAACTTGTGAATTCCCGCAACGTGGAGAATGCAAGTGGGGTATCTCCGCATGACATTTATGGTATTGATACAAAAACCTTTAAGAACCTGTCTTCACAAGCTAAAATCGACGCAAAAGGGTTTGTAAATTGGAAA
>JBJERA010000192.1:0-1726 GCA_051882035.1 Hominimerdicola sp. | reverse complement strand
GGTTCTCTACTGTACACAGGATATTGACGAATTTGCTCTTAAAGTTCTTATTAACTATGACGGCAAGCAGTTCCAGTCCATAAGCGACGCCGACCTCGACCTTGATACTGAGGAGGAAAAGGAAGAGTCCAAGAAGCTTGACGAGGAGAACAAGGATATGTTCACTTTCATGCAGGAGGCTATTTCCGATAAGGTCAAGACTGTAAGACTTTCAAAGAAGCTTAAATCTCACCCTGTATGCTTGTCCTCCGACGGAAATATCACTATTGAAATGGAAAAGGTTCTTAACTCAATGCCTCAGAACGACGGTCAGAAGGTTAAGGCTGAAAAGGCGCTTGAAATCAATCCAAATCACCCTATTTTCGCTAAATTGCAGGATTTGTACAAGACAGACAAGGATAAGCTGAAAGATTACACCTCACTTTTGTACTCTCAGGCTTTGCTTATCGAAGGTATGTCCATTGAAAACCCTGTTGAATTTGCAAACCTTGTATGTGATTTGATGGTATAATTTATAATTGATACAAATAGGCGGACAAGCAGATAGCTGCAACGGTTCGCCTATTCTTTTTTAACACCTATTGTGAATATTTACAAATATTTCGTATAAATTTTATGTGGATTGACAAAATATTTATGTTGTGATATAATGTAAGTTGATTTTGAACTAAGGATAAAAACACAAGTGAAAAGTATAAAAATGTTTTTTCGGAAAATCATAAAAACCATAGCATTTAAAGGGATTTATCCGCTGACATATCACCTGTCTGCCATTAGGCCTATGGATAAAAATAAGATAATTTTCGCCGAAATACGAAGCGGTACTCTTACCGACAGCTACCGATATATTTTTGAAAGCCTTAAAGAACAAGGGAAATCACCTATTATTTATTATGTGCATAACAACAAGGGCGGAATGGGGTATCTTTTCAGATATTTCAGGCTTTGCCTTATGATGGGAAATGCTGGCTGCGTGCTGGTTAACGATACCTGCAATCTTTTTGGTGCGTTTAAATTTCGCAAAGGCACAAAGGTTATCCAGACATGGCATTCATGCGGAGCGTTCAAGAAATGGGGCGAAAGCATTACCGACCTGTCTTTCGGGGAAAATCTTGAAGAATTAAGAAAATTTCCTGCACATACAAGCTATACGCTGTGTACGGTAAGCAGTAATGAATGTGTGTGGGCATTCAAAGAGGCTTTCGGATTTGACGAAAACAACACAAGCGTTCAGCCTATTGGTGTTTCCCGTACAGATTTTTTCTTTAAAGAGGAAAACAAGGCTAAGGCTTTTGAACAGCTTTATGGAGTCTGTCCGCAGGCGGAGAACAAGAAAATCATTCTTTATGCTCCAACCTATCGAGGCGACGCAGACAAGGCTTATATTCCCGAAGAAATTAACATTAGTCAGTTGAAAAACGCTCTTCCTGAGGAATATATTCTTCTTATAAAAAGACATGGATTTGTAAAGAAAGAATGGACCATTCCCGATGATTGCAGGAATTTTGCATTTGATGTTTCAGAAAAAATCCCGATTGAAAACCTGCTTTTCACCGCAGACATTTGCATAACCGACTATTCTTCATTAATTTTTGAATATTCGCTTTTTAATAAACCTATGCTTTTCTATGCCTTTGATTTGGACAGTTTTTACGATTACAGAGGCTTTTATTATAACTACGATGAAAATTTTCTTCCGGGCGAAATCGTCACAACAAATGAGGAG
>JBJERA010000191.1:0-6623 GCA_051882035.1 Hominimerdicola sp. | reverse complement strand
GAGAGGGTATCAATATAAAGTCAGTGCTTACCAAAGTAGCGGTGGGTACAGGTGTAATTGTTACGGTTGTAGTCTTAAAGAAAGCAGGGCTTCCTGATCCTATTGCAAGTGCAGTTGTTGCTGCCGCTGACGAATCGCTGAAATTTGCGGGAACGGGTGCAACTTTAGGTTCTTTGTTTGGCGGATTAACCGGAGCGACCGATGAATTGGATGAGACAGGAAGAACATCGGCGGTTATAGGTTTTGCCACTGCAACAGCAGGTCTTATTCTTTCGATAGTATCATTAGTTGCCGCTGTTCCATCAGGTGGAAGCACAACTATTACTGCGGCAGCAGGAATAAAGCTCGTTATTGCAGGTGTATCAGTATTAGCTGCATCGGCAGGGACAGCTTATGCAGGATACAATGCAGTAAAAACATTTACTTCAACCGATGCTACAGATATTGACTGGAATAATGTTGATTGGGAAAAAGTCGGAGTTTCATCGGCAGAAAAAGCTATTGAAAATGCTTCTGATGGATATATGTGGGGCGCTATCATCGGTACGGTTCACGGCGGTGCTGATGGGTATGACTTCTATCAGAAATACAATACTCCGTATACGAATTATAATGCTCGTTTAATGCAAACACCTAAAGACGGCAATGGTGGCAAGTGGAAAGGTGAACGTGGAGAATCAGATTTTATACTTGACGAACCTATTATCCTTGAAGACGGAACGAAAATCACCAAGGTTACATATAAAAACGCAGTTCCTGATTTCTCACCATTCCAAAAGGCTCAAGTAAAGATACCGAATATGACGAATAGCAGGTCTAAGAATTTCAGTCAGGCAGATAAGGCTCTTGCTGAATACTGGACCAAGATAAAATATGACGGTAAAACATGGGTAGCTCGTGATATAGAAACGTATCGCAAGAGCAATAACCTGACTTGGCATGAAATGAGTAATATGGAATCTATGCAATTAGTCCCGTCCGTAGTGAACCAAACATTTACGCATTACGGCGGTGTTGCTGAATACAACGCTATGATAGGTCAGGAGGGAGTGACTGATTTTGATTGAGTCATTGGATGTAATTATCTGGGGAAGAAAAATGACACTTCCTGTTGAGTATGATTGCTATGAAGGTGAAGAAGTAACAAAATCACAACTACAAGCCTTAGAGCATTTTAAATCTCACACCGAATGGATTGGGAAATCTAAGAGTATTGTTGAAGATTATTGCAAAGAGCAAGTAATGGACGATGACAAAAACCTCAAAAAGGACAATATATTCAGTTATATTAAGCCTGAATGTTTGTTTATTAAGAGAGATAAAGAAAACCCTCGAATAGCTTTGATGTGTAAATATCGCTATGACTTGGAGCATGGATTAGCTGTTGTCTTTTCTTCAAAAGGAGAAGCAACAGTTGGGCTGCAGGATATAATCCTCTGACCATGTGCAATTATAGGCAATTTCAATATTGAAAAAGGAGTATATTAAGATGAAAATAAAAAAAGGAACAGTCTCTGCTCTGGTGGTTACAGCTCTTGCAATGAGTTCTTTTACAGCTTGTGGTGAAACTACATATTCTGCAGCTTCTGATTTTTTCTATAGTGCCGATAAAGGGCATACCTATGGCGACGGTACTAAAGAATATGAAATCGGTGATACCGTATATATGAAGGTGAAGTTCAATGTTACATCAAATAAGAAAAAGACTTCTCAGGTCAAGGTGGTCCTGACTATTCCCAGCATAGATAATGTTGATGCAAAGTACATGGACGGACAGATCATTACCCCCAACTTTGATGCAGTCAACAATGTTACTACATACGAATTTACTGCTAACGCATCTGAGACAGCAATCGATCAGGAGTGCGTTATCCAGTTTGTCCCGAACGCAGTTGGTGAGGTTCCGATGACACTGGTATTTGATGATAATGTTGATTCCTCCTATGACAAACAGAGTACGTTAATATTTGTCGAGAAAACGGAAGAAGAGGTAGGGGAAGAGACGAAGGACGAGGAATGACAGGTTACTGGATCAGGCATAGAGCCTTATTATCAATAATCCTGAGTGCTGTCATTGCTGTAGTAGCTGGACTGTTATTCGTTTTTCCTTTTATTTCGCAGATAGCTGATAACTATAATTCGCAGAGCGTATATAAGAACACAGACATTGACTTTATTGCTCCTGAGCCGTCTTTTGAGCAGATAAGCGAATTGCCTGGGAACAACGGCATTGATAAAGTGTTCCCGTTCTTCCTGACGAAGACTGATGTAAACGCAGGTGGCAAATCGATGGCAACAACAGTTTTGCTAAGTGATCGGTTTGAAAACATCGATATTACGATGTATAACAGAAAGCGTCTTATCAAGAAGTCAGATTCTGATTTTGCCAATCCAATTCTTGTGGACTGGCAGTTCTGTAAGGATACTTCTACAGATATAGGCGATACTGTATCCTTTTCCATCGGTGATACGACCGTAGAATATAAGATATATGCTATCTACGAAACAAACAGCATTTATGAAAACGGCGCTATCCTTGCTCAAATCAGCACCGAACAAAAAGGTACCATTGTTCAGAATGCTCAGAACAACGGATATTCGGGAATGTATATTTCTGCGAGCGATTATAATGCTTGTCATGCTTATCTGACCAAGGATTACAGACCAATGGGCAGATTGAAGAATCGTGACCGCTTCGATAGCGACGAGCAGTATCAAGTGCATTATGATGCTATCATGGAGTCAGGCTACGCAAACGAAATCACAGATTTCCGAGTCCGAGAGAACAGCCTGGACAAAGTGGTAAATCCAATAATGGTTTATATAGGAGCAGCTCTATCAGCAGTATTGATTATTGTATTCAACGCCGTTATGTCAAAAAGAGGCTGTGAAAAAGGTTATTTTACCAAGCATTGCATACCCAAGGGACAGAATGTCAGTCCATACTACAACAAAACTTTCGTATGTGAGTTAATCTGTTTTATTGCTTCCTATGCAGTTGTAATGTTCTTAAAACTTAATTCGTCAGCGACATATATTCCAAAATCTGCAATCGGAATAGAAATCACATTCATTCCCGTGGCAGTGCTTGTAGCGGAGATTATAAACCTTTTCATAAATAACTTCATGATAAAGAGCATCACAAAAAAAGAAAAAGCCAAAAAGAAGAAATAAAACTACAAAGCGAGGTTAGGTGATAATACAATGAAGAATCGTATAGCTCTTAAAGCAGAGCCACGAAGAACGGCGATTGTATTACTGATATTCACTATAATCTCGCTTTTTATTATTTTGGTGCTTGTATTTTCAGTAAACAAGGACTGTATGCAGCTAAATTCGCTTATTCAGTCAAACTATGATTATTCGGTAAAGACGCAAGAACCTGTTCTTGAAAATGATTATTATCAATTCAATGCAGGTATAGACTTTACAATGACTGCCGATTCTCAAACAAGCCTTAATGCAGATATTATTATGCAAACTGGTAAATCTGGTTATACAGACCTTGTATATTGGAACGCAAATGTGTTAAGTACACACGGAATTGCAGTATCAAAGAATATAGCAAAAACTAACGGTTTGTGTTTAGGTGATAAACTGTACTCAAAGCATATAGTGAATGACGAAGTATGTGAGTATGCTATTGAACAGATCATACCCGAAGCGATATGTGTAAGAACAGATAAGGTGTATAGTAATGGTATTATCATTATGGGTTATGATTCTGAATATGTAGACTATATCACCCATAACTGCATTGTTTTCACCAGCGATACCATAGATGAGCTTACATCAAAGTGTTCTGGTGCTCCTCAGAGTATTATTTATCGTGATGACGAGATTCGTTCTGCTATTCTAAATATTTCTCCGTATTTGGCAATTTTCTCTTTGATTTCTATTGCCTCTACAATCGTTTTCGTATGCGTACTGATAAAAGGCATTGCTTGCGATTTCCGCAGACTTATAATGCTTGGCTTCGAGAAGAAAAGCCTGAACCAGGTGTATCATGGTTACATATATAAGTCAGTAGTAACTCCTATTATAATCTCACTCGTTTTATCAAATATAGTATTTCTATTCGTTGATATTACAATAATAAGGATAATGCTTGTGATATGGATACCGCTGATAGAGCTTGTAACATTTTTTATAGTGACTACAATATCAAATAGGTGGTTATGGAGGAAATAAAAATGGAAAGTATTATCAGCATAAAAAATCTGTCAATACAGATCAAGCAGCGGACATTGATGAAAAACATTTCCTTTGATGTTGGCAGCGGTGAAGTAGTATTACTCTCAGGCGAAAACGGTATCGGCAAAAGCTCCATATTAAAAAGCATTATGCGTTTGGAAACAGAGGGAAAGAAAATAACCGGCGAGATAGCTCACCATAGCTTTGGGAATATTCTGGCTTTAGATGATACTGAACTTCAGAGGTATCGTTCAAGTATTGCTTACATACCGCAAAAAGATGAATACTCAGAAATGGGACATATACAAGTAAGAGATATTATCAGCAATAGCGGTGAAGCTCATTCTGACAGCTATATGAGCTATTCAGAGGTCAATGACCTTATCGACGAGTGGCTTCCACGCCGAGGCGATAACAGCCGTATATTTGATGCCAAGTCCCGTCCCGGTAAATTCAGCGGTGGTGAGCAAAGACTTTTGCAAGTATTCTCTGTTATCGCCACCCGTTCAGATTCGGATTTGCTGATTATCGACGAACCGCTAAACAACCTTGATTTTGTTAATGCAAAGCATATAAGTAATCTTATCAATAAGGTAATTCATGATAATCCTCATATGGGCGTATTGATGATAAGTCATTGCAGGATATTTCCATTTATCACACGAGAACTGAAATTGACCTCTGACAGGATAAGCGTGATTTCTGAGCCATATACTTGCCATAGTTGCTTTGGCGAACCTGATGAAAAAGGGTTTTATAAGTGAATACATACGAAAACAGGCAGATACCTCATAATAAAGTATCTGCCTGTAGTTTTGTTTAGCCGCTATTAAAAATAATAAACAAGTTAGTTAGTTAAACAATCTGAAAAGTATTCTTCGAGCAATTCCTTGTGTTCAAAATAACTATTTAATACGAAATATATAAAGGGAACTTTTACTTCTATCAATTCTCTGTTTTGGTTTCTAAACATCCGACATGGATAATTCATAGGAATTGACGACTTATCTATCTTAAATGTTTTAACTCGCTTTCGAGCCTTGCCCTTGGTATATGGGTTTCGTATTCTTTGATCATATTCTTCTATGGAGTAAAAAATATATTCATGATCTATATGAGTAATACAGTCATTATCATACTCAAGATGTATCATCTGAGTAACAATAGTATCTTCATCGGTATGGAAATCATTGCACAGTTCTTCAAATATGATATTTTGACTGCCTTTAAGAATCCACAATGTATCTTCAAAGCTGCTTTCTTTATATAATTTTGTGATGCTTGGAAGTTTTTCTAAATCAAATGAAAAAATCAAACCTTTTTCAACAGCCTCACATAAAGTACTGAGATGATTCTCTCCTTCGTAAATACGATTATCAATTCCCCTAAATGAAATATTGTTGATGAAATGGTTGTTTTTCAACTCATCGAAGATTAATGCGAGCGGACGACTTAGCATTATAAAAATTGTTCGATTAGAAATCTTATCATATATTCTTACAGGCTCATCCAAAGCACAAAAAACTCTATTGTTATCTATTGGAAGTAGCCCCCATTTTTCGTAAGTCGATGATTTATCAAAGGTATCTTTATATAACGAATCAATTAGGGGTTGCTGAAATGAATAATCAAAGCATCTATTAGAATAGCTAATTCTTAGTTGAATATAAACATATGACAGTATTATTTCAGGATCACTTATCAATAATGTATTATCTTTTTCATAACCTCCACACAATGGATAGGTTAACATATAATTATAATTATAAATCCATTCAGCTAATGGTTCAGCAATTTCAGGCTTTTCACTTGAATAATCAGGAACTAATTTACTAAGTTCAGTATTAGAGCTTTCGTCCAAATATCGCTGAAGTAATTCTTTTAGGTCATCATGATTACAAGGTTGACGAAGTAATGATAGCAATTTTGGATCATTTTTCAGAAATAGTTTAGGCAATAAGCCACAAACACGATAATCATTATCTTGCTGTTTGCTTTCTATATACATATCATAATTCATTTGATCCAGTTTTTTGTTATAATAGTCGATAAACAATAATAACTCCTGCTCATTCATAAACTGTGACCTCCAATACCATTTGGATATATATAACTTAATAATAACATATACAATGTAAAAAGTCAATTATCAACGCTAAATATAGTATGTGTGCAAATGAAGATGGGTCTGAAAAATAAACTGTGTAAATGCAATTTCCCCAAAATTAATGACAATATTAAAAATGCAGCCAAACAGGGCTACGCTGAGGAGCGACCCGACGCAGACTGCGGAATAATACGGTGAAGGCAGCAGCAGAATTGTTGCTGCTCTTCTGCTTTTTCACCGGATATTCCTTAAGCGGATAAACCTCGTCAGCCGTCAGGCTGCAAATCTGTCCTCAAAGTATATCGCAAACTGAGAGTATGCA
>JBJERA010000190.1:0-6668 GCA_051882035.1 Hominimerdicola sp. | reverse complement strand
TTACCCCATTGGTAGTCAATTTCATCTCCCATAATATCTATACATAAATCTAACCATTTACTGTTATCCATATTTTACCATTTCACCAATAAAAAAGCTTGATAATATTAATTATATCAAATACAAAAAGTTGCTAATTCTTCAATTGATTTACTTGTTTCCCTATTTAGCCAACTTTTAAATTCAATTGTGATGTCAAGTTTCTCGTATGTTCTTTCTATATGATCTATAACTCGTAACAAATCCTCATGATTCTCGTATAATATGGACGAGTATATTTTATATGAGGAAAACAAGTATGGTAATGCTTTATTTAAATCATTATCATCATAATATAACTTTCCTATATTAAAAAGACTTAATGCAGTTTCGGGATGATAAAAACCATATATTTTCATTTCAGATTCAAGAGATTGTTTAAAATATTTTTTTGCATCATTTTTATTACCCATATCTGCTAGTATCGAAGCATAATTATTATATCCTAACGACGTACTTGGATGATTATCTCCAAAAATCAATTTATATATTTCAAGTGACTTATGGGTATATTTTTTTGCTTTTTCATATTGTTCCATTCGCCAGTATGTACTTCCCAGATTATTGAGAGTGATTGCAGTGTTGGGGTTATCAATGCCAATAACACTAATCTTAATCTTTAATGCTTCTAATAAATATTCTATAGCTTTTTCATATTCTCCCTTTTTTATATACACTTCACCAATGTTATTATAATCTGCCGCGATTTCTATATTATTTTCTCCGTAAATCATCTTTTCAATATGTAAACATTTTCTATACAATTTTATTGACTCTATATAATCTCCTTTTTTCACCAATGCTAATCCAAGATTACTGTAAGCAATTGCCGTATCCTTATCTATTTTACCTATAGTTTTTTCAAAAATATCAATCGCTTTTTTGTGATACTTAATAGCCTCATTATATTTGGCAGTTTTTGTGCAAATCAATCCGATATTGTCAAGTATCGTTGCTGTCTTGGGATGCATTTCCCCTAAATATTTTCGCCTTAACTGTAATGATTTGTTATAATTTTCAAAAGCACGTTCGTATATAGCGCAATCATCACAATTCTCGCCTATTTTCTCATACATATCACTTGATTTAATAATTTCAGAAACATTTGTCTTTAATAAAGCTCTATAACTATAATTATATGCTACTGATATTGCGTGATCCAGTATAATTGTAAATTGATTTACTGCTTCTTGATTGTCACAAGCCGAAGGAAGGTAATACTCCATCGAATCAAAAATAATCTCTAACCAATCTAATTCTTTTTCCATTGTTGTATCCTTTTAATCTTTATGGCTGTTACGTACTACCTCTTGTACAAGCCTGTGAATATTGATAAATTCAGAATTACCACTTGCTAAAGAATAGGTTCTAAGTCCTGTGATAATACGATTTGTAGTTATTATTTGTGATAAATCTTTTTTTAGGGGCATTGGTAATTTGTTTCTTGATTTAACAAAGAATTCAACAGGTATTCTATCTGGAGCCATATAGGCACATAAATTCATCAACTGCCGTGAACTTTCATCAAGAGCGTTAAATGAAATATTCCATGTAGTAGTAACAAGATGTTCATAATATTTTGGTGAAGCGTAAGAATCATCAAAGGCATTTATTCCAGACTGTTCCATTAATTTAAGATACTCTTTTATAGAGCAACGAACTTCTCTTATATACGCTGCTGCTTGTTCTAGTGCTAATGGTAAAGCACCCAAACGGCTAGCTAAAATTGAACCATTTTCTTCAAAATCAGAATAATAATAATGTTCTAATTTAAGATTACTATCATTAGAAAGCCTTCTTTTTAAGAAGTTAACAGCTTCTTCATCACTGAAAACATCCAACCCAAATGGTCGACCATAATTTATACGTTTATTACGCGTAGTTATCAGTATATTACCTTTTATAGTTTGAGGCAAATATTCTTCAACCGTATCCATAGTCTCTATATTATCTAAAATCAATAACCAACTTCGATTTTCGGAAAGCCATTTTCTTACCTCTCTCTTCAAATCTTCTGCGGTAAAATTGAGAGGAAGTATCAAGTTGAAACGATCGGCAAAGTCCAAAAAATAATTATATGTTGACTCTGAACTTTCAGCATTAACAAACCAAACACATGTCTTATATCTATTAATAAAACGGTATGCATATTCAATTGAAAGCTGTGTTTTCCCTACGCCACCTAATCCTGATATTGTTTGGCAAATACTTACCGCTCCAACTTTATCAACCATAAAAGATTTCTCTATTTCATCTATCTGTTCAAAGCGACCACAAAAATATGTATTTTGAGCAGGAAGATTATTTTTTACAGTGATTTCAAATTTAATACAATTTGATTTATTTATGACATATAAAAATACCTCTGATAAAAACTTCGCTAAAGTATTTTTTTGAGCTAAATTAATCAGTTTTTTCTTCTTACTATAAGCAATAGTTGTATCACAAGAAATTGAGGTTTTCATATTCTCCAAAAAATCATCCAAAAGAGATGGAATAATTAAATCAACTACTTCATCCGAAAAATACTTTTCTGCATTTTCTATTACTATCTCACTACCAGACCCACGTTGAATTTCCTTTATAACATCACGTTCGCCTTTTAATAGATGACTACAATAACTCTTATCAGCATAAAAATTGTCGCCATTTTTATTACGTAAATTTAGGGGTTTACTAACACAACCCAACAAAATATTAACCATATTTATGCCTGATTCTTTTGTCGCGATAATTAATTCATTACCTAACTTAGCAAATGTCAACATAAAAAACTCCTCATGCAACTTTATGCAACCTTTTCTTAACTGCAAAAATGATTATGTCAATTATAATAAGATTGTAATAAACAGAAATCAACTTATCTGTTTATACTGAGTACTCAAATACAAAGAAAGGACATTTAAAATTATGAAAATTGATATAATTCAAAATATCGTTATTCCCTTTGTTAACTGGTTGTTTGGCGGAATTGATAATGCGTTTAAAATTTTAGCAATACTTATTATCATAAACTGTATTATAGGGTTTATATACTCTTGTTTAATGGATAAGAAAGTAACATTTTCGATAATACCTAAAAAGTTTTCAATGCTTTTGGTTGTCGGGATAGCTAACTTAATAGATTTACAGTTAACTAGCGGATCATTACTTAGATCATTATCTCTATTGTTTTACATTGTAAATGAATGTTTATGCTTATTACAGTATCTGTCATCGTTTGGAATTTGCATTCCAGATAAGTTATTGAATATTCTTTCTCAGTTTAAGAAAAAAGATAACGATGAGGAAAATTCAAACAAAAAATCACACTAGCAAACGGATTGTATTACATATTTCCGAACCAAATTTAGTGAAAATGGTCATATTGGTAGAGCAAAATCTTACTTTATAAAACATTTTCACATAGACGACTACACTTTTAATTATGTTCAAATTCTCAAATATAACGTGAAAATATGATATTTGATAAACCATATTTAGTAAACTTAATTTATATCTTAATAAATTAAATTATGTATAATTATATCACATAATCACAAATTAATCTACAAATTTTGAAAAAATCTGAGCTTTTTAATAACACAAATAGAATTCTAAGTTGATTATCTTAAATAGTGGCTTTCATTAGCGTTCCGTCTTTGAATTGAATTTCAATTTGGTCGGATGAAAGTACCTTTATGCAGCATATCAACTGTCTGACCGCTTGGTCATCGTATTCTACAGGATGATTTTTCAAACCCTCTATTATTACCGCTACCTCATTTAGTGTATCAGAGGACTTCGTGAGCATTGCCTGTTGCTTTTCTATCTCGTCAAGTTCATCTTTGAGGTTGTACATCTCGGAATACAACCTCTCAAATTGGCTGTCAAAATCTCCGTTCTGTGCGGCTTCGTTGTCGATATTGGTAAGTTGCTCTATACTTTGTTTTAACTCGTTTAGTCTGTTTTTCTTTGCGATAATAATGCTTGTATCCTGCATGTCCTGAAATATCTTCAAGTGAGAGCGAATTCTGCTTACATCAGCACCCTCTGATTTTGCCTTTCGTGTAATTGCTTCTGCGATTGCATTTTGCAAAGCAGTTTCTTCAAGAGACGGTGAGTCCTTGCAATACTTTGTTCCGTAGTCAAGCCTGCTTATGCACCGCCAGACAACCTTTTTCTTACCTCTGTTCGTCCAAGTTACTCGTCTGTACGGAGTTCCGCAGTTACCGCAGAACAGCAGCTCTGAAAGTGCATATTTGCTTGAGTATTTACCAATCTCGGTTTTTGTACCTTTTTGTTTAACCTTTCTCTTACTGTTTCTGCGAGCGATTTCCTCCTGTACTCTGTCAAACATACTCCGTTCTATTATCGCAGGGTGATTATTTTCAACATAGTACATCGGCAATTCACCGTTGTTTTTCTTGGCTTTCTTGCTGATACAGTCGGCTATATATGTTTTCTGTAATAGTGCGTCACCCTTGTATTTTTCGTTACTGAGTATAGACATTATTACCTTTGAATTCCAAGCGGTTTTACCTCTCGGCGAAAGCACTCCGTCCGACATAAGTGATTTTGCAATGTCATTAAGGCTTTTTCCGGCAAGGTATTCTGCAAATATTCTTTTTACTGTTTTTGCTTCATCTGGGACAATTTCGGGCTTGCCATCAGCACCTTTTTGATATCCGAGAAATGACTTGTAGCAGAAAGGAACATTTCCGTTTTTCAGACTCTGTCTTTTTCCAATCTTGACATTCATACTGATTGATTCGCTTTCAGCCTGTGACAATCCGCTGAACAGCGTTATGAGCAGTTCGCTTGAAACCTGTAGTGTGTTGATACCCTCTTTTTCAAAGATTATCGGTATTCCAAGCTCTTTCAGCTCTCTGACATAGAGCAGACAGTCAAGATTGTTTCGGGAGAATCGGGAAACAGACTTTGTGATTATGATGTCAATTTTTCCTTTTCGGCAGTCGCCTATCATTCTCATAAAATCGGGACGCTTTTTGGCGATTGTTCCCGTTATGCCCTCATCAGCATAAATGCCTGCCATCTGCCAGTTCGGCTTCATCATAATCATTTCTGTGTACATCTCTTTTTGTGTTTCAAAGCTGTGTTCCTGCTGTTCTTTGTCCGTAGATACACGGCAGTATGCAGCAACTCGCTTTGGTCTGATGTCTATTCGATTGTCACCCGAGTATTCAGGCTTTGGCGGTATTATCGTAACCTTTTTAGGTGCTTGCATAGTCTGTGCAGCCATTTAGATTTTCCTTTCCTATGATATTTCCGTTTTTCAGCTTAACGCTGACTGAACCTCGCTTATTTATAAGCACGGCGGATATCGTTTTCTCAAACAACTCCATTGAAAATGTTGAAAGCGGACTTGATTTCTCAAAGTCCGCTTTCAGCCTGTCGGTAATGTGTCGGTTGCTTTTATCAAAGCTGTACTTCTGCTCCGCACATTCCAGTATTAAATTTTGAAGCTTGTCTTTATCAAAGTTGCTCTGCTCAAGCAGTCTTTCAATTTCATTCTCGATACGTATTATCTCTATCGTAGGTTCTGATGATATATCTGATTCTGCATATTGAATTAACTCTTGATTGGCTATAACTTCATTCAGTAAATCCGTTATATGTTTCAGCAACTCTGAAATTGTCAGCTTGATGTTAAGCCTGCATTTGTCTGTTTTACAACACCAGCTTTCACTCTCTGCATATCTTGTATCTGTTATATGATACAGAGGGGCTCCGCATTCAGCACATCGGGTAAGGTAAACAACAGGTTTATTTTCGGCTGTGACAACATAATTTTTTGTAGTCCTGCGACTCTGCTTTATACTGTTTGCCTTATTGAAGATTTCTTCTTGTATAATCTGCGGATATTTTTTATCGCCGAGATACCGCTTGTCCTCAATTATTCTCTTTATACGGCTTTTGTTCCAACCACACTCATCAGGTAAATATTCGACTTTCCTGCTTGTAAGGCTGTCAGAAATTTCTTTTAGGTTACTGCCGTTTATGTAGCTGTTAAATATTTCTGCGAGGATATTGCTCTCTGCTTTACAGATCTGAATTTTACCGCACTGCATTTCATAACCATACGGAAATCGTCTGTTTTTCATATTCTTGCACATCTCCTTTGCTCGGGAATGGACTCTCTGATTTGTAAGCCGCCGATTAGCCTGAAACATAGTTCTGTATTTGTAGGTACGGTTATCTGTTGTACAATACTTTCAAATAACATTTCATCAAAATCTGTCAGCGGTTCTTTTTGCTCAGATAATATCTCATTTAGTTTTCGCAGTCCCGATAAAATACTGTTCTCGTCCTGCTCATTCAAAAGTTGTCTGCGTTCACAGCGAAGGGCATTTGTTTTGCTTGTAATTTTACTGCTCTGCTCCGTATATTCTGCTGCACGCATGATTCCTTTTGAATTAAGCCTTGCAATGACAAGGTGTTTTCCGTTCAGCTCTGCAATTTCTCTGTCTATTTCCTTTATGCGAAGTTCAGTTTCACCTGACTTCATCTGCATTTTTTCAGTCTGCGTAATCGCTGTGGGAAGTATTTGCTTATAATTGTTTCGGAGCTTATTTACCATAGTTATGAAAGCTTCGTAAACATCCTTTTCGGGAATTCGTCTTGAACTG
>JBJERA010000189.1:0-1742 GCA_051882035.1 Hominimerdicola sp. | reverse complement strand
ATCCAAATAAATTTACCAACTTCATCTACATCACGGCTTAGTTCGCTGTTAAAAGTACAATGGTCAATCCAAATCTGACGTGAAGACCAAATCTGTATCAAAATACGACCACGTTCCTGCTTTGCCAAAAAATTAATATTCTGAATTACAATATTGTCGCTTGGTTCATCACCTTCAATACCATATTCATTGTTTGTACGAAGTCCGCAATCTTGAATAGCAGCACCGCTGTATGCACCTATAATTGTCTTATTATCACGAATCCTTGTTTTCTGGTGACTGCTCATATCAATAGTTCCGTTCACTATAATCGTATATGGTTCAGTCGAATTCAAATAATTTATTAAATCAGTATCGTTTGAAACAACAACTTTTTCTCCAAACAGACCTCCGATTGTTCCTGCTTTTTCACCTTCGCTTACCATACAATTTGCAGCAAAACCTTCAAGTCCAACAAGATTGATTTTAAATTTCTGATAGTTATCTTCTGTATAGCTGCTTAAATAAAAGGAATTTGAATCGGCAGAGAATGTTAAAGCTTTTGAGGAATCATCATTGCTAACAATTTTATAATAAAGATAATATCCGTCAAAATCCTTCTCTACGCCCTCTATCCTCCATCGCTGTGACGAATTGTCATTATCATTTGCAAGATAAACTCCCGAATCATTGCTTGTAAGAACATAGTCATTTGCAGAATTAACAATTTCAAATACGCCGCTGCTGACAAAATTTAACGACCATTCTTCCGTATTTGTACCATTTTGTGTATCAGACTTTAATGCTGTATTTGAACTATTAATATTACGATTTGTATTATATATTCCTATATAAAATTTCTGAACAGGATAGCTTTCTGCAGCTGACACAGTATATCCAAGTGATGGGAATAAAAAAAGCAAACTTGAAATCGCACAAATTACCGCTAAAAAAGAACTGAACCATTTTTTTAAAGTCATAAGTTATACCCCCTTAAAATATTACTAACTAATGAAAAATATGATTACTTTTCTAATATCTTTTCATATATAACACTTCCTTGCTATTTTTAAGAATATAATTAATTGCTTTTATATTATACAATATTTTTTCAATAATTTCAAGTTATTTTTGTGTACTTAATACAAACAATTAAATTAAATGCTATTGTTAGCATTTAATAAAGATTGATTGTGAATTTATAAGTGATTACAACATAAAATAATCGCCATTGTTTTGATATTCTTAAAAGTATATATTAAAATTAATAAAATGTATCTAAATTGTAAAAAAACACAAATTCAAAAATGTTGTATTGATATGGATTTGAAAAAATGATATAATTACACTTGTATATTAGTCAAAGAATTTATGTAAATAATTTCTTTTGAAGAAAACTTGATAGGAGGAAACTGTATGTCTGATACAAATATTACTCTTGCGGAACTTAAAGCTGCGGCTCAGGCTGAGTCTGCTGCAAGAACTCGTCTGACATATTTGTTTGATGAAGGATATTTCACCGAGCTTAATGCATACGCTATGGAGGGTTCGGATTTGTCGGGAGTTATTACTGCTTTCGGCTATGTGGAAGGTAATCCTGTATACGCTTTTTCACAGGATATTAATGTAAAAAACGGTGCTCTCACCACTGCCCATTCCAAGAAGATTGTTAAAGTTTTTGATTTGGCGGCTAAGACGGGTGTTCCTGTTATTGGAATTTATGATTCTTTCGGTGCTGACGTTTCAAACGGCTGCGAGGCTCT
>JBJERA010000188.1:0-6695 GCA_051882035.1 Hominimerdicola sp. | reverse complement strand
GCTTTCAGGCGACGAAAAGACAGGTGCTCAGATTGTTTATAAGGCACTTGAAGAGCCTGTAAGACAGATAGCTGTTAACGCAGGTCTTGAAGGAAGTGTTATAATCGACAAGATCATCCGTTCAAGAAAGGTTGGCTACGGTTTCAACGCTTATACAGAGGAGTATGTTGACATGATTCCTGCGGGTATCGTTGACCCAACTAAGGTAACACGTTCCGCACTTCAAAATGCTGCTTCTGTTGCTGCAATGGTTCTTACAACTGAGAGCCTTGTTGCTGACAAGAAAGACCCTGCTGCTGACGCTGCAATGGCTGCCGCAGGTGCTGCCGGCGGAATGGGCGGTATGTACTAATATTTCGGAAATTTCTTGTAAATATAAATTATCGGCTGAACGATTTTTCTTGTTCAGCCGATTTTTTGTGCTTATTTAGAGCTATTAAGTTTTGAATACAATTTTTGGGCATAAACTAACGGAACGATCATCATAATAAGAAATAAAACTATAATTGGAATATAAAGCTTTAAAAAAGCAAGCGGCAGCATGATTATTCCGCATATTACCCATAAAAATCCAGACATACGGTGAGTTTTATCCCACACTTCCTCATTATTCAGCGTGCAGCTTACTCTTACGCCGATAACTGAATTTTGTCTGCATTTAGGCATATAATTTCCTAAAACAATAAATATTATTGCAAGCATGGAAATAACACCTGTTCCGATGTCTTTGTAACTGTCCATAGCGTATAAAATCATAAAAGTTTCCACACAAAATCCGATAACGGGAACAATAAATCTTACAAGAACTCTTATTTTGCCCGTATTTTTTTCTCTTGAATCATAATTTGAAATAAGGCAGGCTAAAATATGGATTGCCATTAAAATCAACGGTATACCAAACACTGCAAAGGCTTTTGAAGAAAATTGGTCAGGCTCGTTATTTATATTAAAATGCGTAGCGATTTTCTCAGGCAGTTTGTCATATACCGCAATTCCCGGAATCATTGATGCAAGGCACAAAATCGAGGTGTAAATATCAATCTTACCAAATTTGATCTTTTTCATTTTCTTTCTCCTCCTTAGAGTCGGTAAATTGAGAAAACCACATCATAATTTCTTCAAATACCGATATGTTCAATGAATAATAAACAAAATTCTTTTCTTTTGTTTCATACACAAGTCCCGCTTTTTTCAGTTGGCTCAGATGATATGAAACGGTAGCCCCCGTCATTTCAAACTGCGAGGAAATTTCTCCTGCGGATTTTCTGCCGTCTTTCAGCATAGTTAAAATCTGACGTCTGACGGGGTCTGAAAGCGCTTTAAAAGTTTCAGGAAAACCCAATTTTATCCGCTCCTTTCTTTTTAGTCTGCAAACTATTTAGAAAATTTTCTAAATACATTATAGCACCTACTATGATGCTTGTCAATAGCTATTTAGAATTTTTTCTAAATAGTTTTTAAAAAATAAAACGTGCAGTTATTTTTCAACATATCTGCACGTTTTCAACATTATTATTTTATTCTGCGCTCTGATAATACATTACAACAGGTGTTCCCATAGGAACGTTATTGTAAATATATTTTGCACCCTCCAACGGCATATTTATACAGCCGTGAGAACCATTGTATTGATAAATAGTTCCGCCGAAATACCATCTCCAAGTGGAATCATGAAGTCCTATTCCTACCGGTGAAACGCTAGTCCAGTAATTGCAGGTCGTATCCCATTCTTCTCCGTCACGGTTTGAGGATTTCATTCGGTAATTTGTATCCTTATACCATACCTTATAAACGCCGGGCAAAGTGGTTCTTGCCTCAGATGTAGTCTGTCCCGAAACAATATCGCATTCATATTTAAGCTTGCCTTTTTCATAATACCAAAGGTGCTGAGCCGACAAGTCAACTTCTACATAAGTATTGCCTATATCATCGTTTTCGCTTCTGGCTTCTTCAACGCCTGTATATGCAAATCCGCCGTCCTGATAATAAATCGGGTCAACGCTTTCAACAGATTCTCCCTTTTCAAGCATTTCTATTAATGCATCGCAAGTTGCTTGTTTATAAATCCACCAGCCGTATCTTGCGTCGCTGCTTGTAGGAATAACGATATTTCCCTGCTTTGTAGCCTTGAATTTACGCTTGGTATTATAAGTGTCATACTTTTCTGCAAGCATTTCAACATACTCCATAGCCTTATCCTCATTAACAGTATAGTCGCCGTTATTGTTAATATCAAGCATTTCAATGAGAGTTTTGCCTGTGAGAGTTTCGGTAGTATAATCAAAATCGTATGTAATGGAAAGATCATAGAGCTTTTGTATATTTTCAAAATCTGTTTTCAAAGATTCGGCAGTAACCTCAGGAACTTTATAGCAGCCGCTTTCGATGGTCAGTTCAATGGTATAATCTCCTGAGTCAAGCTGGCTTTTAATATATGAATAAAGCTTATCATAGTCAGTGATCTTATCACCCTGAACTTCCTCTATAAGCTTGCAGGTTTCATCACCCATATCAATTTTTGCATTTGCGGTTTCTGTATCTCCCCATTTGGCTTTTTTCAGAACAGCTTTCAGTTTATCGCTGTCATAGGTAACAACTTCGCTGAAAGTAAATGACGATTTCTGAGAAAGTCCCGAAAACCAAGTGTTATAGTTGACGCTGTCGAGAGCCTTTTTAATTTCATTTCTTGCATTTATTTTATAGTCAATATCCTTTAAATCAAATGTTAGAGTTTTTCCGCTGACAGTCTTGACTGAAAGTGCAGGCAGATTTTCTTCTGCACCAAGAACGTCGCAGGCTTTTTCATAGTTCATTCCGCTTACGTCAATGTCGTTTATAGTCGTATTTGCAAGAAATTTTCCGCTGTAATAGCTTCGTCCGCCTAAATAAATTCCTCCCACGGACAAAACAATAACACCGAGAACTGTACCGCAGATTATTCCTACATGATTTGTTTTTCTTGCCTTACTTCTCTTTTTTGTTTTCTTTTTTGTTTTAGTTACATTTTTTGTACTCATCAATGCTATCCCTTTCATAATAACAATGCCGTTTTTAGACGAAAAAAAGCGTCATTTTATTATATCATGCTGACGCTTTTTTGTCTATACTTTTATTTACTTTGTAATGCATTTTTAACCATGAAAACAAGAATGTAATAAATTTACTCGGTAATTACCTTTCTGTTTTGGGAGATTCTCTCCAAAGCACCTTCTGCTGATGGCTTAATTATTGCCGAAGTTCCTGCAACAAAAATTCTAGAACCTGCCTTGAAAAGCCTTTCGCAGTTTTCGATTGACATATTTCCGTCTGTTTCAATGATTATATCCTCATGCCCCGTATCGTCAAGATATTTTCTCAGCTTTTCAGCCTTTTTCACGGTGCTTTCAACAAGCTTTTGACCTGCAAATCCGGGATTTACCGTCATAACAAGCACTCCGTCGATATAATCAAGAACTTCCTCCACAACGCAAAGCGGAGTTCCGGGATTAATGGCAAGCATAGGTCTTGCCCCCAATGAACGGACGTATTGCAGGCATTTTGTTATATGCTTAGTGCTTTCATAGTGAACGGAAACAAGGTCGCCTTCTTTAATATCAAACCATTTCATTCTTTCCTCAGGCTTTTCGGTCATAAAATGAAAATCAAAAGGAATGTCCGTTAGTTCTCTAAGCTGTTTAACATAGTCAGATCCGAGGGTAAAATTAGGCACAAATTCTCCGTCCATAATGTCAATATGAAGATATTCGATACCTGCCTTTGCGAAAGCATCAAGATATTCTTTAATCTGTCCCAAAGGTACGCACATCATTGATACTGAAAGCTTTCCGTTCATTTTTTCGCTCCTTTTTCATCAGACGGTTCGATTCCCATAATAAGCTGGTCAATAACACGGTCGGTAGCCTTTCCGTCTGTATAGGTGAAGTTTTTCTTGATAAATCCGTCCATCTTCTCAAACTCGTAGTCCTTGTTTTTCATTGCCGTCATCAAATCTTCAAAAGTGTTGCAGATTTTACCGGGAACAAGTTCCTCATAAGGCTCGTAGAAATCTCTGGTAGCCTCATAATACTTTTGGTCAAAGGCAAAGAAAAGCATAGGCTTTTTAAGCAGGGACATTTCATAAATAATCGAGCTGTAATCGGTGATAAGCACGTCAACGATAAACAAAATGTCATTTACCTCACGATAGCCCGATGCATCTAAAATTCTGTGGCTGTATTCCTCAGGAATTTCGATTTTTCTTGTAACAAACGGGTGAAGCTTAATAATAAGCACCGAGTCAGTTTCTTCAAGAAACTGTCCCCAAGCGTTCAAATCAAGCTTGTCAAAAGGGAAATATGCGTTGCTTGCATTATTTCCTCTGAAAGTCGGTGCATACAGATAGGTAGTTTTTGCAGACTTGCATTGCGGGAAAACTTCAAGCATTTTTTCTCTTGTAGTCTTTTTGTATTCTTCATCAAAGAAAATATCCGTTCTGGGGATACCCACAGGATAAAACTTTTTCTCGCTTATTCCAAAGCCCTCGGCATGGTGCAGCGCCGAATGATAAGAGCTTACGGGCACATGAGTATAGCACTTATGCACCCTTGTATTAAACGGAGGCGCCCCCGGCTTGCCCAAACGCTCAAATCCCAGCGACTTGAACGCTCCGCAAGCGTGCCACACCTGCAAAATCTTAACATTCTTAGGATAATCCACAAGATAAATGTCGGGATAATAATCGTCTATAAGAATAATATCAGAGGTTGCAAGATAATAAATAAACTTGAACATTGCAGGAATAGACTTCTTTTCCGTAATGCTCGCCTTGAAATCAAAGCGGAATTTATATTTCTTGTCAAGACCTCGCTCAATCATTCTGTCATAAATAACCTTTTCATTTCCGCCTATTTCAGCTCTTGAACCGCTGGCAAAAAGAATTATATCGCCCTCATTTTTAGCGAATTTCCTGAAAAGACTGTAAAATTTCTTAAAAAACCAGATTTTCGCCCAGTATAAATCACGGATAATCAACTTTTTTCGGTTATTCAGCAAATTTGCTGTACGGCGGAAAAAAGTCTGAGGAGGCTTAGGCTCGTTGTAGGTTACGTCAAGCTTATATTCAAGCGTATCAATATCCGTTGTAGAAACAGCATAAAACAAATTTTCTGCACTTCTTCTCAGCTTGAAGTTCATTGGATTAGCTTTGGTATCGTCCTCGATTCCCTCAAATTTATCGGAAATAACCGCAGGATACTCGTGGGTAAGAAGTTGTTTCGACAGTCTGTTTCCGTCTCTGTCATAGGAAATCTTATAAAGCTCGCTGCCGCTCAGCACAAAATCAACGTTTTCGGTAGAAACCTCACGGTGATTCATTCCCTTATATCTTTCAAAAATTCTCAAAGAATAAAGACCCGTGGCAAGAGGCTTTTCTCTGTTTCCGCTCATAATATTGACAGTCAGATGAAAATGATTTCCCTCAACGTCAAAATGCTGTGCAGGAAATTTTAAACTTCTGTCCTCAGTAATAAATCTGGCGGTCAGATAAGGAATTTCCTCGTCAGAAAAACCGATTAAATCCCCCTCTATGTGAAGAATAACTCTTTTAAATTCAATTCTTGTAAGAACGGCAAATTTTTTCCCCCGATTTTCAAGCCCCTTGATAATTTTTTTTCTGTTCTCATAAACTTCCGAAAAGTTCGTGTTTATATCCATCAAAAAATCACAAATCCTTTTATTTAATCATCAAAAGTAAACATTACTTTCAAGGTAAACTCCCGTGTGTTTCTTATTGCGGAGAATGCTTTTTCATGCTCTTCAAGAGTAAATTTGTGAGTAATAAGCTCTGCCGCAGGAAGATTGCCCTTTTCAAAAATTTCAAGAGCGTGTGCCCAGTCGTTGATTTTACTGTTATAGCTTGAATTCCATGAGCCTTTAACAGTGATCTGCTTTCTGAGAATAGACCAGTAAATATTTTTAGGCAGAATAAGATCTGTTGCAGGATTTCCCACAAGAACTATCGTGCCCAGAGCACCTGTTGACTCGATTGCAGACTGAATAGCGTCATTTGTACCTACTGCCTCAAAGGTAACGTCAGCCCCTGAAATACCGATAATTTTCTTAACCTGCTCAGAAAGATTTTCGCTGCCTGTATCAACAGTTTCAAATCCAAGCTTTTTAGCATATTCAAGCTTGTTTTTAGACCTGCCTGCAATAACGACCTTACCTGTTTTTGTCTTTTCCTTTGCAAAGGAGGCAATAAGGAAACCGATTGTTCCCGTACCGATTACAACAACGTTCTGCCCCTCTTTTATATCGCCTATATTAACAGCATGTAGAGAAACCGCCGCAGGCTCGCAGAGAGCGGCGATATCATAAGAAAGCTTATCGTCAAAGGGTACAAGATTCCATACAGGCACAACAAGGTATTCAGCCCATGCACCGTCCTGACGGGATCCAAAATAGCTGTAACCTGAACACTGAGCGTACTCCTCCATTTTACAAGCCTTGCATTCCATACAAGGGAGCATTGGGAAAACGCAGGTTTTTCTGCCTAAAAGCTTTTCGTCAACGCCGTCGCCGATAGCAACGATCTGTCCTGAAAACTCATGTCCCGGAATAGTAGGGAAATGATATGTTCCCGTTTCAAAGCATCTCGGCATATCGCTGGAACAAATTCCGCAAGCCTTGATTTTTACCATAACAGTATTTTCTTCAAG
>JBJERA010000187.1:0-1755 GCA_051882035.1 Hominimerdicola sp. | reverse complement strand
CGATGAACGCATTATAAATGCTGTCCAAAATTCAGACTTAGATAATTTAGATATTGAAATTGCAAAAATCTTAAACGAAACAGCAATAAAAATATTTAATGATGATATATACGGACATATAGATTTTTATGCTGATTATTTTAATTCAGAAAAATCAGAACAACACATTTCTACCGAAAAAGAAATATATGATTTGCTCCATTCCCAATATGAGAAACAGAACGAACAAGCTGACAGAACAGAACTTGAAAGCAAAACAATTCGTACTGTCGATGATATAGAGATTGGAGATAAGTATCATTATAAAGGCAGAGATTATACTGTTGTTTCCATGCAAGGCGTATATCCTGATGATGTAGGTATATCATATGAGGAAAAACTGGCAAACGGAACTACATATGCAATTACAGAAAATGTTAGCAAATACAAGCTTGAAAGTGATGGAGTATATCTTGGTAAAGAGATTGAACCTGACAATGAGATTTCTGAACCTGAGTCTGCAAAGAGAACAATCCCAAATACGATAGAACACAGAAATTTTGCAAAACTTGAAAAACTGTTTCCTGAAATAATGAGCAAGGAACACATATATGAACGTCATGAAAGCAAAGAATTAGAACCTCTTTCGCTTGAATGGCTTGACGGCGATTATCTTTCTGTTATGCACACCTATACATTAAATGGCGACCTTATGCGTGACCCCGATATTGTTCTCAAAGTAGATTTTGAAAATGAAACTGTAAGTGCAATTTCATACGAAAATTCAGGGTTTGGACAATATAGGGAATACGAGGACGGTTCACCGGGACAGCGTGATACTAATCGCTTTATGAGTGATTGGCTAAAGAACATCGAGCAACAGGAATATGCTCTCAGTCGTGCTATGGTAGATTATCCTTTTGAGAATGATGTTTATGATATAAAGATAAATTATAAGAATGGTAATATTATCAGCGTTGACGGTGATGACAGAGCAGCAGAAGATTTCATAAAGAAAAATAAAATTGAAATCCAAAAAGATGAATCTGAAATCACTACACCTGAAGAACCTGACATACTTGGAACATATGCGATATATCAGCTTAAAGACGGAGACGATACCCGTGATTACAGGTTTATTTCTTCATCAGAAATGGAAAAACAAGGTTTGTCTATAAACAAGAATAATTATGACCTTGTATATTCAGGTGAACTTACGGCAGATATGAGCCTTGACAGCATTTATGAAAAATTTAATACTGGACTTCCTGATGATTTTATTGGACATTCTCTCAGCATGAGCGATATTATTGTCCTCGATACAGATGACGGAATGAAAGCACATTATGTTGACCGTTTTGGTTTTAAGGAAGTTCCTGAGTTCTTACTAGAAAAAAATGTTGAGATTGATAATTCTGAACAGCTTCTAAAGCAACAGCAAATACTGGATTCTGAAATCAATAGTGATGAAACAATAAGGGAAAAAAATCTTGAAGCTCTTAATAGTATAAAAATTGGCGATGAAATTACATTGAAAGGCGAAACTTTTGTTGTAAAGTCCATAAATGGAAGTTTTATGATGAGTATGGACAATGTAAAAGCCTTGTCAGGCGAGTTTATCGGTGAAGCAAGCAGACAGTTTATTGGCAATTGGCAAAATCAACTTGCAGATGAAGCAGGAGACAGCCTTATCGGTATAAGCAAACCTGATATTTCAAATACACTTAATAACGAAGTGCAGCTTGAAGAAACAGTAGATAATTCACATTCATGGGA
>JBJERA010000186.1:0-6823 GCA_051882035.1 Hominimerdicola sp. | reverse complement strand
ACTTGTTGTAGTTTCCTTTTCTGTTTCGCTCTTTTTGGTTGTGGTAGCAGTTTGACCGTTTTCGTCCGTGACTTTTGTTGTTATAACATTTTCCTTGCGGTTTTCATCGTTACTGTCATCGGTAATATTTCCGCTCATTTCGTCAAACACGTTTCTGCCGTTGTTTGCAGATTCCTCTTCCACAAAAAGAGGGTCAGTAACCTTGTTTCCAATGCCATAAAATAATGAAAAACGCTGTTCGAGAGCTTTCATTGTTTCAGGATAAGGAATATGGCTGTTATATTTGTCCTCCAATGACTGGACATAGTGTCCTGTCATGAAATTTTTTAACGTCATCGTCATTGAGTTATCGTCAACCGAACGATTTCCCGAAACTGCAATGAAGAACACAAAGCTGAACAAAATCAGCACCGCCATTACAAAAAGATTTATAAAATCATAATGTGTGATTGCGTCAGTCAAGGTAAGATCCTGAAAGGCTCTGTCGCTTTCAGCCATTTCGTCAGGCATTTCAAACTTACTGTCCTCATTTTCTTCAATATTGAAACTTACTATCTTTTTCTTACTCATAAATTGCTCCTTTAAAGGTTAAACGCCTGAAACTTTTGCAGCAAGAGTTATAACGCTTACCGCAAAAACCAATGCTGTAAGTATAGTTTTGGTAATTCTTACTGCACCGTAGCATTTCAAGGACTTCTGTGAAATATTATCCGAAACTTCCAGAATTTTATTTTTGACAAACGGACAAATTATGCAGAATGAAATTGCTATCAGTGTAATATTATTAAGCACCGCATTTTTTACAGCCACGCTCAGAGTGTACTGGGTATTAATTCCTACAAGTGCTCCGAGCCAGTTTTTATATCCAGAAAAGCTTGTAAAATAAACTCCGCCGAAAATAATCATTGCAGTCAAAATCTGATAAACGTGCTTTAATAATGCAGGGAGTTTCGCCAAAGCCTTGCTGAGAACAGCTTTTTCAAGAGCCACAAGAATGCCTGCGAAAATTCCAACTATAATAAAGTTTAACTTAGCCTCGTACCAGAACGAAAGAACTATTGCGCAGAAAATTGTAAATGCAAAAGCCGAAAAACCCTTTTTATTTTTCAGTCCGAAAAGCTCAGCAAAAAATTCAGTTACAGTGGTATTAAAGCTTTTTATCATGCCTGTAAAAAGACCGTTTGCCTCAATATCCGTATAGTTTTCAGGATAAATAAAACCGTTTACAAGTCCAAGACCGTATGACATATCGCAAAGTCCGGTAAACAGGAAATAATACTTTCCAAAGAACGCAAGCATACCAAGCCAGCTGCCCAGCGTTGTAATCTCAGTGCTGCCTATTCCTGCATTGGCAATCTGAGTGAAAGCGTCTGCAAGGATAACTGCCTTGCCAAGACCGATGATAATTTTTACAAGACCGTCGTTAAGCTTTCCGCTGGTGATTTCACGTCTGCGGATTTGCGGTTCAACATCGCCGTAATGTACCATTGGCCCGACAACCATAAAATGGAGCGAAACCATATATGTAAGCAGACAGAAAAAGTTTTTCTCGCTTTTTATTTTTCCCTTATAAACGTCGTAAACATAGGAAAAGCCTCTTAAAGCATAGAAAGCCATTCCGATTGGAAGAACCTGTTCGCTGAAACTGAGAGCTTCAACCTTGTCAAACAGGCTGTTGTGAGCGAACACACAGAACAATCCTGCATTCATCAGAAAGCTTAACGCCACAGCAAGCTTTCCGCCTTTTTTCTCTGCCATTTTTCCGAACAGCCAATCAAATATAACTGACAGAAAAATCAGACATACTGCCAAAGGTCGTCCCCATGAAAAAAAGGCAATAGAACCTAAAATCAGTATGAAGTTTTTATATTCCGTACTTCGGTCAAAAAAAGACAAAATTGTAATTATAGGAAACAGCACAAGTAAAAATATTAACTCTGAATATATCAATTTATATAACTCCTTAATGATTTTTTATTATTTTATTTTTTGACGCTAAACTTCTTTTTATTGCAGAAAATCGTCCTTTTTATTCTATCACAATTCACAAAATTAAGCAAGCGAAATTATAAAGAAAATCTAAATTTTTTACACATTCACAAAAAGCTGTTGCAAATTCATAAAAGTATGTTATAATATATAGTACAGAAGTGCTAAATATTATGAAAATGCCGCATAATTATTGTGGTTAATATTGCTATCAAGGAAAGGAGTGACAGAATTGTCGAATATTTTAATAACGGGAGCTAGCGGAATGATAGGGCTTTCTCTTACAAAAAATCTGCTTACAAAAAAACATTCCGTTTATGCGGTTGACGCCATAAAAAATGAATTAATCGGAACAGACCCTAATTATCATTTCACTCAGTGCGATGTAACCGACAAAGATGTCATTGCTTCAATAATGAATGATAATAAGATTGATACTATGGTTCATCTTGCCAATTCTGTTGACAATGATATAGACCCTTATGTTACAGACTCTGAAATGAAAAGAAGCAAGCTTTGTGATAAGTTTATTTATGCTGCTGCGGTTTCTGCAAATGTTAAAAATATAGTTCTTTTGAGTACGACTCAGGTTTACGGGCTGCAAAAGGGAAGAGAGCCTATCCGAGAAACAGCCCCGGAAAAGGGAATTACCAATTATTCGGAAATGAAGCTGACTTCGGAGAAATATCTTACAAAGGCTGTGAAAAAATCGCAGACTGTGGGAGTTATTGCCAGAGTTGCACCGATATATGACGCAGAATATACTCAGAATCTTCATGACAGAGTATATGATTCAAAAGAAAATGTGGCATACATTTTTAAAGAAGGAGAGTATGCGTTCTCTTTCTGTTGTATATATAATCTGATTGATTTCATTAATGGCATAATCAATATTCCTAGCGGTGCATATGATGGAATTTATAATGTTGCTGATTCAAATGCTATTTCTGCAAAGGAAATTATTGATTACGAAAAGGCTCATCACAGAATAGGCGCAGTAATTCAGCGCAACGTCGGTATTTCTTTTGGTGTCAACAAGGGAAAAATGAAAACTGATTACAGGTATTTTGATCCTTCAACTACATTTAATAACTGGTACATAGACAATACAAGGGCAAAAAGAATTGCACCTCTCCGTTGGTCGTTAAAGAATACTAAATAATAAATACGGGCGATCTCCTTTGAGGTCGTCCGTATTTTGTTTTGAGGGTTTTATATAAACTGTATTTATACTTTCTTTTCACTTTCCAAGCTTGAAAGTTTCAGAATAAGCATAAATCCGCAGATAAGCGACAATACACATAGAATTATATTTAATACAATGGAAATGCCGTTTGCTCCGCCTGAAATATCAGGGAAGAGTTCGGGAATTGAACCAAGCATAAATCCAAGAATAATCATATATGAGGCAGTAGGATATTTATTAAGAAGCTTTTCCAAAAAGCTTGCAGTAAGGAAAGTACCTGCAAGCATACCAAGGGAAATTGGTATAAGTTCAAAGATTTTCCCTGCGCTGACGCTTGCCATGATTTTTTCATAAATTCCAAGCATATAGAGCATTTGGGAGGCGCTTATTCCTGGCAGAACAAGTGCTACGGCAATAAGAAATCCTCCTGCGAGCTGAATGATTATGCCTTTTATTCCCCCTGTTCCTACGGCGAAAAAACCGTCGGGAATCATGCCTATAAGCCATACGCATAAAAAGCCTGCAACAATATAAACAATCAGTTTCGGAGAAAATTTAATGACTTTCGCCTCTTTCATTATTAGAGGTATTCCTCCTGCCACCGCTCCCAGAAAGAAAAATCTCAGAGGAATTTCTGCACGGGTTTCAAGGAGCATTGTAATAATATTGGCGAAAACAAATATTCCAACTAACGCTCCAATCATGAATTTTACAAGGAAAGAAATGCTTTCCTTTGGCTTTTTCCATATTCCGCCTACGGAAGACAAAAGTTTGTCATAAATTCCTGCTATAATAGCCATTGAACCTCCGCTGACGCCAGGAACTGTCATTGTTCCTCCTACCCATAGACCTTTTAAGACAGTGATCATACTTCCGCTTTTTACTGACGGAATTTCTTTTGTCTTTTCCATTTTGCACCTCTTTGATTTATGTCATTTATTCAAATTACAATATCAATTATATGATAACATTCTGATTTTAATACGTCAATAAATTTATCTGTTATTTTACTGCTGGTTTACCTGCATTTTACATTAGACGGTTGGTAGCAGGCATGAATAAAAATATTAAATTTACAGCAAATGCTTTACAAATTAAATGGAATATGCTATAATATATTTGTATATCTTACACGAAAGGAAGTCTGCTGTATTAATAATATTTTTGATTCTCACTGTCATTATGATGACCATGCTTTTGACGAGGATAGATTTGAGCTTCTTGATAAGCTTCTGCTAAGAGAGGATTCTTCTGTTGATAAAATGGTTCATGCGTCAACCGACGAGCAGTCTGCTTTGTTCGGTATAAGTACAGCAGAAAAATATGAGAATTTTTATACGTCAATTGGTTTTCACCCTGAATGTCTTGACAGACTTCCGCAGGATTATCAGCAAAAGCTGGAAGAACTTTATCAAAAGGCTTGCCTTACGAAAAAGCTTGTTGCGGTAGGCGAAATCGGTCTTGATTATCATTATGAGGGTTATGATAAAAATGCTCAGATAAGTCTTTTTACTCATCAGGTTGAATTTGCTGTTAAAAAAAGTCTGCCTGTGATAGTGCATTGCAGAGAGGCTACGGAGGATTGTCTGCAAATTCTTTCGGAGTATATGCCCAGAGGAGTGGTGCATTGCTTTTCAGGCTCTGCCGAAACGGCTGAACAGCTTTTGAAGATGGGATTTTATGTAGGCTTTACGGGGGCTTTGACTTTTAAGAATGCTAAAAAGGCAAGGCGTGCCCTTTCGGTTGTTCCTATGGATCGGCTGCTTTTGGAAACCGATTGTCCTTATATGGCGCCTCCTCCTTACAGAGGTCAGAGGTGCGAAAGCTACATGATTGAGGAAATCGCAAAGGTTGTGGCTCAGGAAAAAGGTATATCACCCCAGGAGGTTTTAGATATTACAAATAAAAACGCTTGCCGTCTTTTCGGTATAGCATAAAAGTTAGTGAGGCAAGAAGAAAGATGACAGAAACACTTTATATTGTTATCCCCTGTTATAATGAGGAGGAAATGTTACCCATTACGGCTGAGGCTCTTATGAAGAAAATGGACGGGCTGAAATCAATGGGCAAGGTTTCTCAGGATAGCAAGGTTATGTTTGTTGACGATGGTTCAAAGGACAAAACTTGGGAGATTATTGAGAAACTTCATAATCTCAGTCCTATGTTTACAGGGTTGAAGCTTTCGAGGAACAAAGGGCATCAGAATGCACTTCTTGCAGGTCTTATGACTGCAAGAAATTATGCTGATATAATTGTTTCAATGGACGCTGATTTGCAGGACGATATTAATGCAATCGACGGTTTTCTTGAAAAAAGGGCGGAGGGCTGTGATATTGTTTACGGAGTTCGTTCTTCAAGAGAAAAGGATACTGCATTTAAAAGAGGCACTGCTCAGGCTTACTACAAAATTTTAAGCCATATGGGCGTTGAGATTACTTACAACCATGCGGATTACCGACTTATGAGCAAAAGAGCAGTTGATTCGCTGGCAGATTTTAAAGAGGTTAATCTGTTTTTAAGAGGAATCGTTCCTATGATCGGCTTTAAAAGCGACATAGTTACATATGAAAGAAACGAGCGTCAGGCGGGAGAATCAAAATATCCGTTGAAAAAGATGATTGCCTTTGCTGTTGAGGGAATAACTTCTCTTTCGGTGAAGCCTATCAGATTTATAACATTTCTAGGTCTTTTGATATTCCTTGTGTCGTTGTTTATGCTGGTTTATTTCTTTATAGTATGGTGTACCGGAAAGGCGGTTGCCGGCTGGACGACTACGGTTGTTTCTGTATGGGCGCTTGGAGGACTTCAGCTTTTAGCCATAGGCGTAATCGGCGAATATATAGGCAAGATTTATCTTGAAACCAAAGAAAGACCCAAATTTATTATTGAAACCAATCTTGAAGAAACTAAATAAAGGAGTAGAAAATTATGGCTGAACAGAATAATAATGTTAAGGAACACAATGAAGAACTTGTTGCTGCAATCGAAGCAATGAGAAAGGATTTTAAACCGGAAACTCAGAATAAGGTTATTAACCTTGCGCTTAGAGCAACGTTTATCGTTCCTGCTCTTATTGAGACTAATACGGAACTTGTTGCTGATGAGTCAAATCATGTACAGTTTCAGGACAAGCAGAAGGCTAAGTTCATTATTGTAAACCACAAGGAGAGAGGTTCATTCTTTCCGGTATTTACCGACCCTGAGGAGGCAGCAAAGCTTAAAACAGAACAGCCTCATCAGACTTTTGCAATGAAGTTTGCGGATATTGCAACTCTTACAGAGAAAACTCCATCGGTAAACGGCTTTGTAATCAATCCTTTTCACCAGAACCTGCCTTTTACAAAGGAAATGCTCGAATCGATCAAGCAGACTCTTATCAAGGCTAAAAAGGCTCAGGAGGAAAAGCTTGCTCAGACAGCGGACAAGCCTGACATTACTGTATCAAACAACGAAGAGTAATTATTTTACGCCGTCCGAAAATGAAATCGGACGGCGTTTTAAAATGCATAATTTAAGGTTTGCTCCGCTTACGCTTTTTATATTTTTTGCGGGGCTTTAAGGCAACACCGCACAACTACCGCCTAACGGCTTTATGCACGTCTAACTTGCCAATTTTCCGTCATCTTGCACAGAAACTCCTTGAAATAC
>JBJERA010000185.1:0-6825 GCA_051882035.1 Hominimerdicola sp. | reverse complement strand
GCAAAGGATTTGCTTGACACATTAAAGGAAAACAGCGAAACTTGCGTAGGAATGGCGGCAAACATGATTGGAGAATTAAGGTGCATTATGGCGGTGCTTGACAAAAACGGATATATTGTTCTTATAAATCCCGTAATCACCGACCATTCTAAAAAGTTTTACGAGACTGAGGAGGGATGTTTATCGCTTTCGGGTACAAGAAAAGCCCTTCGCTTTGAAGAAATAACCGTTGAATATTACGATAAGAAATTCAAGAAGAAAAGGCAGAATTTCAAAGGCGTTACAGCGCAGATTATTCAGCATGAATATGACCATTTTGAAGGTATTTTAATATAGTAATCCCATGAAAAATTACCTGTTACCTACGTTTTTTCACCTGTCAGGTCAAAGCTGTTTACAAATAATCTATTATGCATTATAATAAAAGCGTCGGAGGTGAACCCGATTGAAAATCAGAATTGAAATTGACGAAAATGCCCATGAGGACGAGGTTATTATCAGGTGTAAAGAGCTTAATGAGAATATAAAAAAAGTCCAGCAGGCAATTAAACAGTATTCCGTCAAGACCAATCTAGTGTTTATGAAGGAAAATACTGAATATTTTATTCCGCTTAGTTGTGTACTCTTTTTTGAAACCGCTGAAAAAGGTATTGAGGCTCATACAGCTGACGATTTGTATACTATTAAAAACAAGCTTTACGAGCTTGAAAAAATTCTTCCTGCAAATTTTGTACGGGCGTCAAAGTCCTCAATTCTGAATATTGACCATATTTATTCAATCGAGAAAAATATAACCTCCGCAAGTCTGGTGCGGTTTAACGGAAGTCACAAACAGCTTTATGTTTCAAGAAACTACTACAAAGCTTTGAAACAACGGCTTAACGAAAGGAGAAATTATGAAACGTAAAAACAATCTTATATGGGGTATTTTCTTTGTGCTGTCGGCTTTAATTGTTCTGTTGGGCAAGCTTGGGCTTTTCGCAGAAGTCAGTGTTCTCAGTTTGGTAGCAACCTGCCTGCTAATTCCTGTTATTATTTTGAGTATAAAAAATGTATATTTCAGCGGAATTTTCTTTCCTATTGCATTTATAGCCATAATGTTTTCAAAGCCTTTGGGAATTGAAAACATTACACCGGTTCCTGTGCTTGTGGCGGCTCTTTTCCTTAGTATCGGTATGTATCTTATTTTTCCGAAAAAATCAGTCTGGGGCAGTGTCATATACAACAGCGATTCCATAAAAGGCGGAGATGTAGAAAATTTCAACAGCGATGATATTAATGGAGAAGAAATCTCTGCCGGAGGAAGTTTCACCGGAAGCACAAAATATGTTAATTCACAAAATTTGAAAGCAGTTAATGTAAACTGCCGTTTCAGCGGTATGAAGATATATTTTGACAATGCTCAAATGGCAGGAAATTTTGCTTTTGTAAATATCGACGCAGAATTTTCAGGCATTGAACTATACGTTCCGAAAAGCTGGGCAGTATGCAACGATTCGGTATGCACATTAGGTGCAGTCACCGAAAAAGGCGCAAGATTTTCAAATGCGTCAAAAACTCTTGTATTGAGAGGAAAATCCTCTTTTTCGGGAATAACTATATATTATGTATAAATTTTTAGGAGCTGTCGGTGTA
The DNA here is from genome assembly GCA_051882035.1 of Hominimerdicola sp. Lineage (GTDB taxonomy): Bacteria > Bacillota > Clostridia > Oscillospirales > Ruminococcaceae > Hominimerdicola. Next base: position 5,190 of record JBJERA010000185.1, on the reverse strand, counting down.
CGGCTCCTGTTTTTTTATATTTCAGAATATTTTAATCAACTACTTGAAAAATTCTGCAAATCATGATATAATATTTAGGTATGTAATTAATTTATTGAATTTTTTCGGAAAGGAATGACTTTTGCATTATGGATATTATTAAGGGCGATATTCTTGTTATGAAAAAAAATCACCCTTGCGGCGGCAATAAAATGCTCGTTTTGCGTTCCGGCATGGATTTTAAACTTAGATGCACTGAGTGCGGCCGTGAATTTATGATTCCACGCAGCAAGGCTGAAAAAAATGTAAAATCTGTTATTCGAGAGGCTGAGTCATAGCTTTGTATGATTATTCGCACATAAATCAATAAATTAACCGACAAGGAGAAAAAATATGTTTGAAAAAATCAGTGTTTTGGAAGATAGATTTAATGAAATAAATGAAAAGCTTATGCAGCCTGAAACTGTAAATAATAATGCTCTTTATACCGAGCTGATGAAGGAGTATAAAACTCTTACTCCTATCATTGAAAAATTTACGGAATACAAGCAAGCAAAGGTGGCTTTTGAGGAAGCTGTTGAGCTTACGGAAGCAGGTGGATTAGACAAGGATTTCAAAGAAATGGTTCAAATGCAGTATGACGAATCGAAAGAGAAGATGTCTGAACTTGAAGAAGAATTGAAATTGCTGCTTTTACCCAAAGACCCTAATGATGATAGAAACGTTATTATTGAAATCAGAGGCGGCGCAGGCGGAGAGGAGGCAGCTTTATTTGCTAACTCTCTTTACAGAATGTATTCCATGTATGCGGCTCAGAAAGGCTGGCAGATTGAAGTTATGAATGCCAACGAAACAGAGCTTGGCGGTTACAAGGAAATTACTTTCAGCGTTTCGGGTGACGGAGCTTACTCACGTTTTAAGTACGAAAGCGGTGTTCACAGAGTTCAGCGAGTTCCGGAAACCGAGTCACAGGGACGTGTGCATACCTCTACTGTAACGGTTGCGGTTCTTCCTGAGGCTGAGGACGTTGAGCTTGACCTCAATGAAGAAAAAGACCTTAAAATTGACGTATTCCGTTCCTCGGGCGCAGGCGGACAGCACATTAACAAGACATCTTCCGCTATCAGAATTACCCATATTCCTACGGGAATGGTTGTTGAATGTCAGGACGAACGTTCTCAGTTCAAAAATAAGGATAAGGCGCTCAAGGTTCTCCGTTCAAGACTTCTCGACCAGAAACAGCAGGCGCAGAATGATGAAATTGCCGCAAACCGCCGTTCTCAGGTAGGTACGGGCGACCGTTCAGAAAGAATAAGAACCTACAATTACCCTGAGGGAAGAATTTCCGACCACAGAATCGGTCTTACGATTTACCGTCTTGAACAGGTTCTTAACGGCAATCTCGACGAAATCATTGACGCTCTCGCTACCGCTGACCAGGCGGCAAAGCTTGCTAAACAGGAAGAAGAATAATAAATGTTTGATACGAAAATTCTCGGTACTGATGAAAAATCTTTGGAATATGCTGCCGAGTTACTGAAAAACGGCGAAGTTGTCGGTATGCCTACCGAAACGGTTTACGGTTTGGCCGCAAATGCATTGGACGAAAATGCCGTTTGCAAAATTTTTTCCGCAAAGGGCAGACCTGCCGATAATCCGCTGATTGTGCATATTTCTGATTTTGATATGATTTATGATTTGGCTGAGTCTGTTCCGCCTCTTGCAAAAAAATGTGCAGAGAAATTCTGGGCAGGTCCGTTGACTATGATTATGCCGAAATCCGATAAAATCCCTCTTGTGACAAGCGGAGGACTGGATACTGTGGGGATTCGTATGCCATCTCACCCGACTGCACGGAAACTTATAAGAAAATGCGGTTTTCCTCTTGCCGCTCCGTCGGCAAATCTTTCAGGAAGTCCATCCCCTACTTTGGCAAATCACGTTTTTGACGATATGAACGGCAGGATTCCTGCAATTATCGACGGAGGAATGTGCGGTGTGGGAGTTGAATCTACTGTTATTTCCTTTGAAAACGACGGAATAAGACTTCTTCGACCGGGATTTGTTTCAGTTGAAGATTTGAAAGAAATTACAGAGAATATTTTTGTTGACAAGGGAGTTCTTGAAAAACTTGGAGAAAATGCAGAGGTTCGCTCGCCGGGAATGAAGTATAAGCATTATGCTCCTAAGGCTGATATTTCTATAATTGACAGTTCTCTTGATAAATTCAGAGAATATGTTCTTAAAAACGGTGATAAAGAAACGGCTTGCATGGTTTTTGATACGGAGGACTGCAAGGGACTTGATTTTCCTGTTTTCTGCTACGGAAACAGTGACGAGGAACAGGCTCGCTTGCTTTTTGACGTTCTTCGTGAATTGGATCGCATGAATGTGAAAAAGGCTTTTGCAAGATGCCCTCACAAAGACGGAGTAGGTCTTGCCGTTTATAACCGATTGCTGAGGGCGGCAGGTTTTAAGGTGATTAAGCTATGAGCATAATTGTTGGACTTACAGGACAAAGCGGTGCAGGAAAAACCACTGTTTCCGACACTTTTAGGAAACATGGGTTTGGAATAATAAACTGCGATTTGGTTGCGAGAAATGTCACCGAAGACGGAAGTGAATGCAACAAAAAGCTTGCAAAGATTTTCCCCGAATGTTTTGATAAAGATTACAAGCTTGACAGGGCAAGGCTTGGCGGAATTGTTTTTGCTGACAAGGATAAGCTGAAATTGCTTGACGATACTATTTATCCTTTCATAAATCATAATATTGAATGTGAAATCAATGCTCTTTCAGAACAATATGAATATATTCTGCTGGACGCTCCTACACTTTTTGAGGCGGGAGCCGACAAGCTTTGCGATGTTATAGTCAGTGTGATTGCCGATGAAAAATTAAGGCTTGAACGCATTTTGCTAAGAGATAAAATTGACGAGCAGAAAATTAAAGACAGATTTTCTTCTCAGCTAAGTGCAGATTTTTTTGTTTCTCATTCAGACTATGTAATAGAAAACAACGGCGATATTTCCTTGCTGCCTGAACGAACCTGCATGGTAATCAATGAACTAAAAAGGAAGGTTTAATGGCTACTACAAAAAAACGCAGAAAAAAACAAAACGGCAAAGCACCGATTATTGTAACCGTATCGGTTATTCTGATTGGACTTCTGCTTTTCGTATATTTGTATCGTCATGAACTGGTAGATAAGGTAGACGATTTAGCACCTGCCGCTTTTAATTATCCTACGGAATATGAGGAATATGTTGTAAAATACAGTAAAGAATATAACGTAGACCCAACATTTGTTTATTCCGTAATCAAGGTTGAAAGCAATTTTAACCCCGACGCAACCTCTAATGTAGGTGCGAGAGGTCTTATGCAGCTTATGGAGGACGCCTTCGACTGGTTAAAATTCAGACTTAACGATACAAGAGATTTAACTTTTGACGATATGTATGACCCCGAATTAAATATACAGTACGGAACTTATTATTTAAGCTATCTTATGGATAAATATGATAATTCAATCGAGCTTTCGGCTGCGGCATATCATTGCGGTATGAATTTAGTTGACAGTTGGATCGAGGACGGTACGGTCAACCCTGAGAATTTCAATGTTGAGGATATCCCCGATGAAAACGACCAGACATCGCATTATATAAATAAAATAACAAAGGCTTACAGCGGATATTCAGAAATTCTGGCTGATACACAAGCCGAAGAATAAATTTTAGGAGGTTATTGAAAATGGCAGCAAAAAAGGAAAAATCAGAGGGCGAAAAGCTTGCTGAAAAGCTTTTGACCAAAAAGAAAAACGGTGCTTTTACTCTTTCTGATGAAAAAATCAAAAAGGCGGATAAATTTTGCGAGGGCTACAAGGAGTTTCTTGACAATGCCAAGACTGAGCGTGAAGCCGTTATAGCGACAGTGGCAATGGCTAAGGACGCAGGCTTTGAAAAATTTGAAATGGGCAAGAAGTACAAAGCAGGCGATAAATTTTATTATGTCAACAGAGATAAGGCAGTTATACTTACCGTAATGGGAACCGAACCTATTGAAAATGGTGTGAGAATCGCTGTTGCTCATATTGACTCCCCTCGACTTGATTTAAAGCAAAATCCTATTTATGAGGACAAGGAGCTTTGTTTATTCAAAACACACTATTACGGCGGAATTAAGAAATATCAATGGACGACGGTTCCAATGTCACTTCACGGAGTTATTGTTAAGGCTGACGGAGAAAAGGTTACCGTTAATATCGGAGAGGGCAAGGACGACCCTGTTTTCTGTGTAACGGATTTGCTCCCTCACCTTGCAACTGCTCAGATGCAAAAACCTTTGCATCAGGGTATTACAGGAGAACAGCTCAATCTTCTTATCGGTTCAAGACCTTTCAAAGACGATAAGGTTTCTGAAAAGGTTAAGCTTAATATTTTGGCAATTCTTAATGAAAAGTACGGCATTGTTGAGGACGATTTTATTTCTGCCGAGCTTGAAGCTGTTCCGCAGTTCAAGGCTAAGGACGTTGGTTTTGACAGAAGCATGGTAGGTGCTTATGGTCAGGACGACAGAGTATGCGGTTATACTGCATTGCAGGCTATTCTGAAATGCAAGAATCCTGCAAAAACCTGCATGACTGTTCTTACTGACAAGGAAGAAACCGGAAGTGACGGAAATACAGGACTTAACAGTTCATATATGCCTTATTTCATTTCAAATCTTGCATCTGTTTACGGTGTTGAGGGCAGAAATGTAATGTCAAAATCCGAGTGTCTTTCTGCTGACGTAAATGCAGCATTTGACCCTACATTCCCTGAGGGATACGAGTACAGAAATTCATCTAAGATTAATTACGGTGTTGTAGCTACAAAATTCACTGGTTCAAGAGGAAAATCAGGCACTTCCGATGCGTCAGCTGAGTTTGTCGGCAGAATAAGAAAGCTCTTTGACGATAATGAAATTATCTGGCAGACAGGCGAGCTTGGAAAGGTTGACGGCGGCGGCGGCGGAACAGTTGCACAATACGTTGCAAATCTTGACATTGATGTAATCGACGTAGGAGTTCCTGTTCTTTCAATGCACGCTCCTTTTGAAGTAACCTCAAAAATTGACATTTATATGGCTTATAAAGCATTTTCTGTATTTTTTGCAGATTAATGAAATATTATCGCTGTACGGTAAAAAATCCGTACAGCGATTTTTTATGCA
>JBJERA010000184.1:0-6830 GCA_051882035.1 Hominimerdicola sp. | reverse complement strand
TATATCGAGTTCGGGTTCAATCCTGTGGGCGATATGACGGTTATTTCCATAAAAAACAGCGGAGAAGGACTTGAAGAGGACGAACTTCCTCTTGTATTTGACAGATTTTATAAGACAGATAAATCACGAGGACTTGATGCAGCCGGTGTTGGTCTTGGACTGAACATTGTCAGGTCGATTGTTAAACTTCACGGCGGTAAAATTATGGTGCGAAGCGTTAAGGGCGAATATACGGAGTTTGTTTTCACTCTGCCGAATAAGCCCTTAGATGACTAAGGAGGTCGCAATGAGCTTTTTTGACGAGCCTATTGAACAAAACGATGTAAATAATTCAGACAAAGATGAAGAAATTAACAAGTCTGAGAATGCCGAAACAATTTCGGAGAATAATTATGAAACCAAAGAGCATAATTTGGAATTCATTCCTGCGGGAGCGTCCGATGGTACAGACAGAGATTTCTGGGAGGGATTTTATATTCCTCCGCAAAAGACTAAAAGAAGCAAGCTTGGAGTGCTGGTGTCTTTTGCAGCGGGTATAATGCTTATAGCCTGCGGATTTGGAATAGCTGTGGTTTCTGTAAGGGGACAGGGCTGGCTTTCAAATCTGATTACGGGAGATCAGCATATAAGCTTTACTTTGCCTTTGTCTGAAAAACCGAATGCTGACCAGTCGGATTTAGACAGTGAAGGAAAATACACTACCCAAGGTCTTGCTAAAAACTTTTCGGATACGGTTGTTTCCATAGAAGTTTATTCAAGCAGTTCAAGCCTTATTCCCGACGGTCAGGGCAGCGGAATTATTATGACAGAAAACGGATATATCGTTACAAACGCTCATGTTGTCAGCGATGCTGACAAAGGTATGAAAGTTGTGCTTAACAACGGCGACGAGTATCAGGCGACCCTTGTAGGCGCTGACACAAAAAGCGATATTGCTGTAATAAAAATTCCTGCAAACAATTTGCAGGCAGCTGAATTCGGCGACTCCTCTCAGGTTGAAATCGGCGAGGAAGTTGTGGCGATCGGTTCGCCGGCAGGTTACACAGGTTCGGTTACAAAAGGTGTAGTATCGGGTTTGAACAGAAATATTATCCTTGAAAATTCAATAAGAACCGAAAACTGCATACAAATTGACGCTGCAATAAATCCGGGAAATTCAGGCGGTGCATTGTTCAATATGTACGGTCAGGTAATAGGAATAACTTCGTCAAAGCTAGTTTCCGAAACCTATGAGGGCATTGGCTTTGCAATTTCCACGCAGGAAGCAAAACCGATTATCGAAGATATTATCGAGCATGGCTATGTTGCAGGCAGAGTAAAAATCGGCATAACCTATTATCAGGTAACTGAGGCGGCTGCTGAAATAAATGAGGTTGTTGCAGGGCTGTGCATTGTTTCTATTGATGAGAAATGCGACGTTGCCGACACTGAGCTTGCAGTGGGCGATATTATCACTGAAATTGACGGTACTGACGTTGCCAAAAGTGATATTGACATTTTTTCAATTCTTGATAAGTACAAAGCAGGAGATGAAATTACCTGCAAGGTATACCGCAAGGGTTATTCGGAAACTTCCGATTACTTTGAAGTCACATTCAAGCTGATGGAAGATAACGGCGGTTTGGTTGAAACAACAGAAGAATAAAAATAACGGGCGAACATTTTCAACAATGTTCGCCCGTTTTGTTGAGAAATTAATCTCTGTTATTCATAATGATTGCCAGAAGTCTTAGAACTTTAAGATAAAGATAAATTACACCTACAATCAAACCGTAAGCCGCAAACCATTCGTATTTTTTATCAAGACCATTTTCAACAGTCATCTGAATCGTGTCAAAATCAGAAAGAAGAAATGCCGCCGCAAGGACTACTCCCAAAAGTGCAATTATAATTCCAACAGGACCTTGATTTACAGCAACGATAGCTGTGTAAAAAGCCGAATGAGGAGCAACAAGTCCGATAATCCAGAAAATCAAAGAACCAATTAAGCTTACAAGCAAAGCAGTAGTTATTACCGTTCTGAACTTGTTTGTAACCTGCACCTTTCCGCTTGCATAAAGACCTGCCATAACAAGAATAACAAGCAGCGTCAGGGAAATAGCCTCGAAAACAATTCCTTTATATGCTCTTGCATAAATCATTGACAGGAATGTTACCGAATAACCCATGCCGGCAGAGTAAATCGAACCTGTAATCGGAACGCTTGACGGTACAAACGATGCAATCAAACCTGCGATTAAAGTAATCACCAGTGCACCAGCGTAAATCGTCTGCTCATTGGCAAAAATCCCTGCACCTGATGCAGTGTAGTAATTAGCTGCAAAATAGCTGTGCATATAAAAATATGCTCCCATTCCCAATGCAAAAAGTACTACAAAATAAATTGTCTTTGCTGCAATTCCTTTATAACCTGCGGCTGAATCAACTCCGAAAACCGACTGGCTAAAAGAATTTAGCTTTTTTATACTAGGGTTTGAAAAGGTTTCATTATTTGTTCTAGCCATATAAAAAGCCTCCTTTTTTATAATATTATACAGATTATTTATATTATTGTCAATAGTACAAAATGAAAATCAGATGATAATTTATTATTCCCGAAAATACCGATAAAATCTCATTTCTGGAAATACTTAATCTCTTGACAAAATGTGTGAAAAGTTGTATCATTGTTGATAATACTTGATTTTATGAGGTGCCTGATGTCTAAACAATGTAAATCCTGCGGAAAATACTATAATGGTGATTACTGCGATAAATGCGGTTACGGAAAAAAGGATATTAAATCCAAAGAGGCTATGAAATATCATAAGTCAACCACTCCTGCCAAGTTCAGAACCAAGGAACAGAAAGCTGAGGCGGCAAAGTGGGAAAAGGAACGTGCAGAAAGCAAACAGATGAAACGACACAAAGACCCTAATGCAAATGTAAAATTTTTGATTATTGTTGCAGTTGTGGCGGTTTTTGCAGTTGTGGGAGTTCTATATTCAAATGGAATAATCTTTTCATCAAAAAAAGAGGAAGTTATTAAAAATTACTTTTCTGCCATTGAAAAGGGCGATTTCGACAAATTTGTAAGCTGTTTTCCAAAGGAAATAAAAAATGAATACGAAACTCAGCGTGAGGAAGCAGGCTATTCCAAAGAGGAATGTATGAACGAAGTCCTTTACGGAGATTTCAAAGAAACTTATGGTGATGATTACACCATCAAGGTTGAGCTTGGCAAGCAGACAAAGCTTGAAAAAAACGATTATGACATGACCGATTATAAAGAGGCTTACGGCTCTTCACCAAGCATTTCAGAGGCTTATGAAATAGTGACTAACGTTACATTTAAAGGCTCAAAATCCAGTGAGGACGCAAAGCTTTACATATATGTTGGAAAATGCTCAGGCTCATGGAAAATTTTCAACATTACTCAGGATAATGGAATAATCGACGAATCAACAGGCATGGTGCAGGAAGAAAATACAAATGAATAATAAACAACGAGCGTACAATATTAAAATGTTCGCTCGTTTTCTGTTTATTCAAATAAAAATCGAAATTATAATTCCAAAACCTATGACAATATAGCACGAAACCCTTGAAAAAAACATATTTGTGTGATATAATTAATTTATAAATGCTCTTTTGCATTGTATAAATTCAAAAGTTTTTAAAGTATAAACAGAGGTGACAACATTGATTGAATTTTTAACAGCTCAAACCAGTGAACTCCAAAATGTATGTACTCCGCTAACATTTAAGGTTCATCTTATTTTCTGCCTGATCGCAACAGTTTTGTATCTTACTCAGGCGGCAAGAAAAAAATCAAAACACTATATTTTCATTATGTTTGCTATTGATTTGACTTTTATCACACAGTTATGGACAAGTACATGGGTAATCGCAGGTCTGTTCGTAGCAGAAGTGATACTTCTCACACTTGCAGGAATTTTCTCACACAGATATAACCGCCAGATCAAGGCTAATGAAATTATGAATCGTCCGGTTGGTAACAAAAAATGAAAATAGTAATTCTTGATTCCGAAACAGTAACAAGAAACGACGTTTCCCTCGACTGCATCACTCAGCTGGGGGACTGTCGTGTTTACGGCTACACGCCTAACGAAAAGGTTGCCGAAACAATCGGCGACGCAGACGCAGTAATATGCAACAAATGCTTTATTACAAAACAGGTTTTTGAAAGCTGTCCTAATCTTAAATATGTTGGACTTTTCGCAACGGGATACAACAATGTTGATTTGAAATCTGCATCAGAACATGGAGCGGTTGTCTGCAATGTTCCTGCATATTCCACTAATTCGGTTGCACAGCATACGTTTGCGTTTATTCTGAATTATTACAACAAAATTTCAGAATATTCAAAAACTGTCGATGAAGGCGGCTGGGTAAATTATAAGCTTTTTTCATATTTTGGAATACCCACACATGAGCTTTCCGGCAGAACAATCGGAATAGTAGGCTACGGCGATATTGGAAAAAAGGTTGCTCAGATTGCACGGGTTTTCGACATGAAGGTAATAACCTTTACACGTTCCCCCGAAAAGGTAACTGACGGCACAAAAACCGTTTCTTTTGAGGAACTTCTTAAAGAATCGGATATTGTTTCACTCCATTGTCCTCTGACGCAGGACAATCAGAAAATGATTAATGCCGACACATTAAAGCTTATGAAAAAATCTGCACTTCTTGTGAACACTGCAAGAGGCGGACTTGTGGACGAACAAGCTCTTACTGACGCTTTGAATAATGAAACAATAGCATGGGCTTGCATTGACGCACTGACCTACGAGCCAATGAGAGCAGACTGTCCTTTGCGAAAGGCAAAAAACTGCACGATAACTCCTCATGTGGCATGGGCGCCAAAGGAAACAAGAGAAAGACTTCTTGAAAAGGTTGCACAAAACCTTGAAGCATTTATCAACGATCAGCCCATTAATGTTGTTAATTGATTATTGGCGTTTATGGTATTTAACTGATATAATTTTGGCAGTTTGACAAATAACATTACCTGTGATATACTTGATTATGGGTACTGTACATAGCGGCAGGCGGTGATTTTCTCCCGAAAGGGAGGTGATAACGATGTCGGTCACATACTCGGATTTATTTCTGTTTGTATCAATGCTTACCGGCGTTATCTCTCTATGTTATCTTATATTTCATAAGAAAAAATAGAGTTTATTTACATAAAAATAAAGAAACACCGCCCAATCGACCAAAATTGACGGTGTTTCTTTAAACACTCAATAAACTAGGGAGAACTGCAAGCCATAAGGCTTTGTGCAGTACTCTTTTAACTATATGAATTATATCATAAATATAAATATTTGTCAAGGATTAAAATTGCTTTATTTAATTTCGGAGGTGAAACCATGCCTGAGTTATGGGATTTATATGATAAAAATTTAATACCTCTTAATAAAACCCATGTGAGGGGAGAACCTCTTGAAAAGGGAGAGTATCATTTTGTTGCTGCAATTCTTTCTATAAATAATGACGGAAAAATTCTTGTGACAAAGCGTCACCCTGATAAGCCTTTCGGCGGCAAGTGGGAAATAACAGGCGGTTCGGTACTGGCAGGGGAAACTCCCCTTGTGGGTGCAAGAAGAGAACTTTTTGAAGAAACCGGACTTAATGCCGAAACAAGCCAACTTATATATATGGGGCAGATTTTAAGAGAAAAATCAGGCTGTGTTCATAATTTTTACCTCTATAAAGGTGATTTTTCTGAAAAAGATATTGTTTTGCAGGAAAGCGAAACGGTAGATTTTAAAATTATTCCGCCCGATGAAATATATAAAATGGCAAAAAGCGGTGAGTTTCTTGATTTTGTATATAACAGAATCAAGGCTGTTTACGCTGATATTTTCGGCAGAGCGCTTGATTAATATATAAAGGAATGAAAAATATGATAGATATGAGTAAGAAAAAAAGAGTTGTGGTCAAAGTCGGCACGTCAACTCTTACCCACGCCACCGGTATGCTGAATATCAGACGTGTGGAACTTCTTGTAAAAACTCTTGCCGATTTGCAGAATGCAGGGCATGAGATTATTCTCGTTTCAAGCGGAGCAATCGGGCTTGGCATGGGTAAACTGGGAATAAAAAAACGTCCCAAGGATACTCCTACAAAACAAGCTTGCGCCGCTGTGGGACAATGCGAGCTTATGTATTTGTATGATAATCTTTTTTCAAATTACAGTTTGAATGTGGCTCAGCTTTTGCTTACTAAATATATTCTTATTGAAGATAGAAAAGTCAATGTGCAGAATGCTCTTAACCGAATAATTGAACTGGGAGCAATCCCTATTATAAATGAAAACGATACGGTTGCTATTGATGAGCTGGAACTTGAAATGGGAGAAAACGATTCTCTTGCGGCGAATGTTGCGGCTCTGGCGAATGCGGATCTGCTTATTATCATGTCTGATATAGAGGGGCTTTTCGACAAAGACCCTCATAAGTACGATGATGCGGAGCTTATTCCTGTTGTAAGGGAAATTACAGAGGAAATCAAATCTCTTGCAGGGGGAGCAGGTTCATCTTTGGGAACAGGCGGAATGGCTACGAAAATCAGAGCCGCCGAAATTGCAAAATCCGCAGGTATAGACCTTATTATAATGAACGGCAGAGACCCAAGACACCTTTACAAAGTTTTTGAGAACAAGCCAATCGGAACATTATTTTTAGCTAACGGGGAGGTTATTTAAATGACTTATTTTGACACTCTTGGACAGAACGCATTAGCTTGTAAGGCTGAAATTGCGGCTGCTTCCACAACAATGAAAAATGATGCTCTTCTTGAAATTGCTCACATTCTGAGAA
>JBJERA010000183.1:0-6858 GCA_051882035.1 Hominimerdicola sp. | reverse complement strand
TTTCCAATTTACAAACCCTTTTGCGTCGATTTTAGCTTGTGAAGACAGGTTCTAAATCTTGCGGAGATAATCCATCGTGTCCGGCTGTGTGTCGTTCAGAAATTTGAACAGCATCTCACGGTCAACGGCGAAATAACGGTCAAAGTTGGTGGCTTTGCGAATGATATAGCCGTTGTCCTTGGAAAGCCGTTCCATCAGAAACTTTTGATAATCTTTTTCTGAGAGGATATTATTCATTTTGGTTAGCCTCTCTTTCTTGTCGGTTGCGATTCATCTGGCGTACGGTCTTGCTTGAATAATTAATATCAAACACATTTCCATCTTTGCTTGTGATTACAGTGATAATCTCACTCTCCGTAATTGTGTATACCTCACACCAGGCAATCGCCCCATCTGTTTTAGTTACAAGAGCAATGGTGCCCACTTTCTTAATATGGCGGAATGCTTCTTCCAAATCTCTGCTGATAATTCGATTTGTGCATTGATTTGCTCCAACATAGGATTGTACCGCAAACATCAGATTTGGGTGTTCATCCCATCCGGCCTCACTGTTAACGCGCTTATATTCGGCAGAGGAAATGTGGAGTTCAGTTCCTTTTCCGAGAGAAGACGTAGTATATTCGACTTTCATGACAAAGGCACCTCCTTTTTACCTGTTACATACTCATAGATGAGCGATTTTTTATAGGCTTCCAAAACAGCCAGTTGCTCTTTTTTTTTCGCAATCACATCGTTTGCTTTCTGAAGGACAGCATCAATGTGAGCCACGATTGCATCCTGCTCTTCAATCGGAGGAACGGGATAGAAAAGTTCAGCCAGCTTGTTCCAACGCAGGTCGCAGGAACGAACACGAATGCCCGTAGCAAGAGCCAGGAACACATCACTGTATGCCATACTGCGGAGGAAATACATAATATATCTCTTGTTCTGCTCTGTGCCAAGAACATTCAGAACGGGCGATGCTTTACCTCTGGAATCTGAAATGCCAATGGCACCGGCAAATCCGTCCATGCCGTGGACAACCAGGTCACCAATATCAATACCCTGGTAGCCGATTTCCTTGTCGGCCATTGTGAAACCATCCTCACGTCGGTTGCTGCGGAGCGTGACCTCGCCATCGCGGAAACAAGTGATAACGCCATCGTCTTCACGGACGGGTTTCTGGATATATTTCAGAATGTACTTGCCACGGATGCAATTCCAATGGGACGGCATCATGCCAATCCACTGAATACCACTATCCTTCATCTCGGTATCGGGGTTCAGCCCCTTGGTGACCGCTTCGGTGATTACAGAACGCTTGTACTGCTCTAAAACATCAATCTGTGCCTGAACATCGGCAATGAGTGCGTCGATTTCGGTGCATTTGATATCAAGGAAATCAGCAATCCTTTTCTGCTCATCAGCAGAAGCAACAGGAATAAACAACCCGCCAAACTTATCCATTGGGATTCTCATTCTGATAGTATTCAGTTTTCCGTTACCTGACTCTTTGATTAGGATGCCGTTTCCGAGTCCATACAAACTGCGTTGGAACATTGTGGTTTGGAAGATATAGTTATAATATCTCACATCTTCTTTTGAATCCCAAGGTCTCAACATATAGTAGACAGGACTCACGCATCCGAAGTATTGAGATAATCCAACTGACCCAGAGAGAATGTTCATGCTATTCATAACAATATCGCCGGGATACGCCAAGCGGTATGCACTAACATCTTCCTTGGGTTTATTTCCGCCGCCCTCTTTTTGGTCATACGGAATAACGCCTTGTCTGGCGGTCAGAGACAGGATGTCCATAGTTCTTACAGGATTGTTCTTCTCAATACGCTCCTGCAAACAATACTTAATTTTTTTGAAGCCCCAAGTGGATGGGTATTCACCAAGCCACTGTATGCCACTGTCCTTCATTACTCTCATACAATCACCGCCTTACTCAAACAGGGATGCAACGCGATCAGATACCGAGAGTTCAAGCTCCATGAAACGGCTGCCCAATTCATCACTGGAAACGGGCTTTTGATACTTGTAAAAATACCGCGTAAACGGAATCTCAGCACCAGTCTTTACGACGGTTTTTTTCGCACCAAGATTTTCCTCAAAGAAAGCAACAGCATCGGGGATATGCGGCAGAACTTCACGAGCCATGTAATCATCGATGTGTTCCTCAAATTTCACCAGTTCGGTGTCTTTGGTTTCCTTATCATAGATGATATTTCCCTTGCGGTCACGCTGAATTTCAGCCTTCTTATCCATAATGGAAAGTCCGTCCGCAATCTTCTCCAACAGCTTCTTGTCTGAGGTTGCAGTGGACAGAGCCTTGGTCAGCACCGGCATGAATGCTGCAGGAGAATAATAGACCTCGTCGGACACAGCGGCCTTCAACGCAGCAATGATAGCTTCATAAACCAGAAGATTATCCTGGTAAGATTCCAGTTTCTTGATATCCTTTCCGGTCGGCTCTTCCAGACTTTCCAGTTCATCAACCTTCGCCTGGTCATACAGAGAGGACAAAGAGCCCTTGGTCAGCATGGCTTCAATACGCTCAGTGGTAATTGCGTAGCTGCGCTGAAGGGGCTGCATCACCACATACTCGCGGTAAATGAATTCCTCGTTCTTATAAATCTTGCAGTATTCGTTCTCAACGAAATCGGCATACAGCTTTGTGATGGCAGTACGATCTTCGGGAGAAATCTCGTTCTTTTTATCGCCCAGAGCCTTACGCAGTTTCTTGAAGAAACCGGATGCATCGATTAGCTGAATCTTACCCTTGCGTTCGGGGCGCTTATTCTTGGAAAGAACCCAAATATATGTAGCGATGCCTTCTTTGGCATCCCAAAATAATTTGTGTAAAAGTAAAAGCATCCAATCAAACAAAAGCTGAGAAACAAGCGGATTAATTGATTTCCTCTTAATTACTCAGCTTTCGGGAACAATAACAAGAGGATTCTATTGGGCGGATACAATTAACACACGCATTTTACATTATACGTTAAATTTAAATAGAACAATATCTCCGTCCTGCATAACGTATTCCTTACCCTCCTGACGGGCAAGACCTTTTTCCTTTACCGCAGCCATTGAGCCGTACTTCATAAGGTCATCAAAGGAAACAACTTCTGCTCTTATAAATCCTCTCTCAAAGTCGGTGTGAATCTTTCCTGCCGCCTGCGGTGCTTTTGTGCCCTTAGTAATTGTCCAAGCTCTTACCTCAGGCTCGCCTGCTGTAAGGAATGAAATAAGTCCAAGAAGCGAGTAGCCCTCCTTGATGATTCTGTCAAGACCTGAAGTTTCAAGTCCCAAATCGGCAAGGAACATTTTCTTATCATCAGCGTCCATATCGGAAATCTCAGCCTCAATCTGAGCACAAATTGGAAGAACAGCCGAACCCTCAGCCTTTGCTATTTCACAAACTTTTTTGTAATTCTCATTATTCTCAATATTATTTCTGAAATCGTCCTCACAGAGATTAGCTGCATAGATTACAGGTTTGAGCGAAAGCAAGGGAGTTTCTTTGAGGATTTCAAGCTCTTCCTCTGTCATTTCATAGGATCTTGCCGGCTTGCCTTCTTCAAGGTGAGCCTTTAACTTTTCAAGAAAATCAACCGCTGACGCAAGAGACTTGTCACCTTTCATTGCCTTTTTTGTTCTGTCCAGCTTACGCTCAATAAGCTCCGCATCAGAGAAAACAAGCTCCAAATCTATTGTTTCGATATCTCTCGCAGGATTAATCGAACCGTCTACATGAATGATATTCGGGTCGTCAAAGCATCTTACAACGTGAACGATTGCGTCAACCTCTCTGATATTTGCAAGAAACTTATTACCAAGACCCTCACCCTTTGAAGCTCCCTTTACAAGGCCTGCAATATCAACAAATTCCAGTGTTGCAGGGGTGAACTTCTGAGGATTATACATCTCAGCAAGCTTGTCAAGTCTTTCGTCCGGAACTGAAACAATTCCCACATTTGGTTCGATTGTGCAGAATGGATAGTTTGCAGATTCTGCTCCTGCATTTGTTAATGCATTAAAAAGTGTAGACTTACCTACGTTAGGAAGTCCTACCATACCTAATTTCATATTTTTATTTCCTTTCAGTTTATATTTTAAAATGAAATTCCGTCTATTTCATAATCCTCATCCATGAAATCATCAACATCTTCTCCGCCGTTATAAGCGTTCATGCTATCCTTGTTATCGCAACAAATTCTTACTCCTCTTTTAATTGGTGCAAACAAAAATCCCATAATTACACCAAGCAGGAACATTGCAAACATTGCCCATAAATTATTGCTTTTTTTCTGATTATTTTCCATAATTGTAACTCTCCTAAAAAATTATTCTTCGTCATTTTCATCTGATGAACTGAACTTAGCATTATTTCTGCTGAAAGTATTTTCATTTCCGTTATTATTGCAGAAACTTATACCTTTCTTCATTGGTGCAATCAGAAATCCAATTACTACGCCAAGCAGGAATAAAGCCAAGCTTTTCCAGATTGAGCTTACCATACATTTTTCATTACAATCCATATCTAAATTTTCAAATTCGTTCATAATATTTCCTCCTAAAAATTATTCTACCGATTTAAGCGATTCTACCATATCAACTTTTTTCAGTTTAAAATGAAGAATTATGTTTACAATTACAGAGAACAACGCTGTCAGCAAAGCTGAAATTATGTATGCCCACACTGTCAAACTTCGGTTGAACATTACAATATCTACCTCCGCCGTAATGACCACAAATCGGTGAAGAATTATTCCCATTATCCAGCCAGCAAGTATTCCAATGATTGTTGAAATAATATTTTCTCTGTAAATATATGACGAAGTTTCATTGTCAAAAAAGCCAAGAACTTTTATCGTTGCAATTTCCCGCACACGCTCAGTTATATTAATATTTGATAAATTATACAGTACGACTATTGCAAGAAGTCCTGCACAAATTATCAGAATATAAATAATTATATTCAAGCGGTCGATTGAATTTATAAAACTCTGACCCGATTCTTCCTTATAAGAAATGCCATAAAATTCGTCACAAGCAACAATCTGTTCCTTGAACTCATTTGAATCAACTTTATCTCTGATATTCAACAAAGCCATATTATACAGCGGTTCTTTGCCATAAACAGCCTTATAAGTATCTGACGTAATATAAAT
Organism: Hominimerdicola sp.; assembly: GCA_051882035.1. Taxonomy (GTDB): domain Bacteria; phylum Bacillota; class Clostridia; order Oscillospirales; family Ruminococcaceae; genus Hominimerdicola. Next base: position 1,693 of record JBJERA010000183.1, on the reverse strand, counting down.
GAAATGCTGAGTATAATTCACGGCAATTCCACTGATTTTCAAGGAAACATTCTCTCCCGTATCGCCAAGTTTTACGCTGATACTATCGCCGACTTCAAGCTTTAATAGCTTTGCAAGCTTTTGAGTAATAATAACTGAATTTTCTTTCAGTTTAAGATTTTCTCCGCTGTCAATATCGGGAAATTGAATAAAATTGTCAATATTTTTAGTATCCTTAATAACCATCATTTTAACAGTCTGTGATGAATTTTTATTTTCAGCAGTTCCGTCAATTCCCTGAGCATAAGTATAATTTTCAATCTGTTTAAAGCTTTTCAGCTTTGAATCAATAGAAGAAAATTCATGGCTTACAGATTTTAAAACTACCGCCCCGTCATATAGAAGAATATCCTCAAACTGTTTATCAGCTATTGATTGTATGGAATATTTCAAGCCTATGCCTGCAACTATCAGTGCGGTACAGCCTGAAATTCCAACAACGGTCATAAAAAATCTTTTTTTGTACCTAAGCAGATTTCTGACAGTTACTTTTACCAGAAAACTGAGCCTGCTCCAAATAAAATCAACACGTTCAAGAAGTACTCTTCTGCCGTTTGCAGGCGCTTTCGGACGCATTAATTCCGACGGCTGTGCTTTAAGCTCTTTATAACAGCTATACAAAACCGCCGAACAAGTCAGCACTACCGATACCAGACAGCAGCCTAAATAATAATCTACTCTAAACGGTGTGTTTATATTAGGCATACTATACATAATTTTGTACGCATTATAAATAACTGACGGGAAAAGCTGCATACCGATTATCGTACCAACTGTACTTCCTAAGAAAGCGGCAGACACTCCATAGATCAGAAACTTAGCGGCAATCTGCGGCGACGAATAACCCAAAGCCTTATATGTTCCTATTGCAATTCGCTGTTCCTCCACCATTCGGGTCATAGTTGTCAGACACACTAATGCCGCAACCAATATAAAGAATACAGGAAAAACTTTTGCAATAGAATCAATTTTCTGACTATCGCCATAAAACGAACTGTAATCATTGCTTGCCTCAAATCGGTCAAAACGATAAAAAACAGGTTCTTCCATATCAGCAAGCTGTTTTTCGCTTTTAGAAATCTCCGACTTAGCATCTTTTAGTTGATTTTGATATTCCTTGCGAACTTCGTCATTGTTGGTCTGCATTCCTGCAAGAAGTCCATCAATGATCTCCATAGCCTCCTGAGCCTGCAAAAGCTGAGATTTTATAAGATTTCGCTCCGCATTGCTTTTTCCCTCAGAATTATCATATTCCTTTTGTGCCTTGTCAATATTAGACTGAATTTCCGACTTATAATCAAGCAACTCATTCATATTGCAGGCAAGCGCCTTTTCAAGAGTTTCCGTCTTGCTTTTAGCGTCATCAAGCTTTTGCTCTGCATCGGTATAAAGATTCTGATATCTTTCGTTTACGCTTTTCTGAAAAGCTCGCTCAGCGCTTTTTCCTGCTTGTTTAACATTATTCTTATATTTGCTTGAAAAAGGTTGAAATTCCTCCATACCCTCAAAAGTAATAAAAAGTTCTGTATAATAATCAATAATAAATTCTTCTTCGGGAACATAAACATTGCTTATAATATTACCGTTTCCGTATTGAGTAGAGTCCCTTTCATAGCCTATATACATAGGTGAAGCGACTATTCCTACGATTGTA
>JBJERA010000182.1:0-6876 GCA_051882035.1 Hominimerdicola sp. | reverse complement strand
TCTATTTTACCACCTGTGTCAAGTGTTGAGTTATTTGTGTGGATTGCTATAATATATTCTCAAACTTATCAATTCTGTTTGTTTTATTAGTATTATTGAGCATACTTAGTCATCTCCAATCTAAAATTTTCTGAATTTTTTTATTGAGGTTATTATTGGAAAAACTTTCAAACCGTATTCGAGAATAATTTTAAGTGCTTCTTTGAAGTTTTTGTTTCTTTTTTCCTTCTTTTCATTTCGCAACTTTCCCAAAGCATATACAGCTTCTAGGTCTTTCTTTGACAAATCTTGTGGATTTATAGTTGATTTATTTTTCGACATTAGCACTCACCATCCTTTATATTCCTCGATATTATTATAGCATATATGAATTCATTTTGCAAGACAAAATACTTACAAATCAAATTGAATTTGATTGTATCTTTTGCACAATTTCTGTTGCATAATAATATTAAGAGGAGAGTGCATAATTATGTGGAAAATACAAAAGGGATATAATACAGTTAGCAAGACATTTAGATTGCCAGAAGAAATGGTAGAGAGCCTTGATAAACTTGCTTTCGAGAATAATTTATCACTAAATCAGCTAGTGATTCAATGTTTAAACTATGCTTTGGAAAATCTGGAGCATGAGCCGAATAATAAGCAAGATTAAATTACATTAGAACACACAAAAAAGCTGTCGCATAGAAAATACGACAGCTTTAAATATTTTATGTATGAATTAGTTGTTAACCAACTTGTCTTCTTCGTTGTTCCAGCTGTAAAGCTTTCTGATTTCAGCACCAACCTTCTCGGAAGGATGCTCAGCGTGAAGTTTTCTCATAGCCTTGAAGTGAACCTGTGAACCAGCGTTGGACATATCAAGGAGGAATTCCTTAGCAAAAGAACCGTCCTGAATGTCAGCAAGAACCTTTTTCATAGCCTTCTTAGTGTCCTCAGTGATAATCTTAGGACCAGTAATGTAATCGCCGTACTCAGCAGTATTGGAGATAGAATATCTCATTCCCTCAAAACCTGACTGGTAAATAAGGTCAACGATAAGCTTCATCTCGTGGATACACTCAAAGTAAGCGTTTCTTGGGTCATAACCAGCTTCGCAAAGAGTCTCGAAACCAGCCTGCATAAGTGCGCAAACACCACCGCAGAGAACAGCCTGCTCACCGAAAAGGTCAGTCTCAGTTTCAGTTCTGAAAGTTGTTTCAAGAACACCAGCTCTTGCTCCGCCGATACCGAGGGCATAAGCAAGACCAATATCAGTAGCGTTGCCTGTTGCATCCTGCTCAACAGCGATAAGGCATGGAACACCCTTACCTGCCTGATACTCAGAACGAACTGTGTGTCCAGGACCCTTAGGAGCAATCATAACTACGTTACAGCTCTTAGGCGGAACGATGCAACCGTAGTGAATGTTGAAACCGTGAGCGAACATAAGAGTCTTGCCCTCTGTCATGTAAGGAGCAATCTCAGAATTATAAAGAGCAGCCTGCTTTTCATCAGGAATAAGAATCATGATAATGTCAGCCTTCTTAGCTGCCTCAGCAGTCTCCAAAACAGTAAGACCCTGCTTTTCAGCCTTTTCCCAGGACTTTGAGCCCTTATAAAGACCTACAACAACGTCAACACCGCTTTCTTTAAGGTTCAAAGCGTGTGCATGACCCTGAGAACCGTAACCGATAATAGCAACTGTTTTGCCCTTAATTACGTTAAGGTCACAGTCCTGCTGATAAAAAATTCTTGCTTGTGCCATTATTATTTCCTCCTAGATAGAAAATACTTCATATATTTTATGTAGCCTGGCGGCTATATAATCAAAATTATTTCTTTGCAGTAAATGCCTCAGAACCCTTTTCAATAGCGATAGTACCTGTTCTAACCATTTCAATTACGCCATAAGGCTGAATAACTTCCTCAAATCTGCAAAGGTTGTCATATGTATCACAAAGTTCCAAAGTTATAGTGGTTAAAGTAATATCCATTACTTTTGCACCGGTTATTTCAGCAATAGTCATAACCTCGCTTCTTTTTTCAGCGCTTACGGAAAGCTTAACAATCATAAGCTCTCTTGCAAGCAGCTCGTCACGTTTAAAGGTCTTGACCTTAATAACCTCGATAAGTTTGTTAAGCTGTTTTTCAATCTGCTCAACAGTATGCTCGTCGCCGTCTGCAACGATAGTAATTCTTGAAACCGCAGGGTCCTGAGTAGGACCGACTGCAAGACTGTTGATATTAAAGCCTCTTCTGGAAAAAAGACCTGAAATTCTTGAAAGAACTCCGCTGTGGTCCTCAACCAAAACAGAAATTGTATGTTTCATAAATTGAACCTCCATAATGGAAAAACTATTCACTGTTTTTCATAACTTTTTTATTATAACACTTATTGATTAATTTTTCTTGAATACATTAACTCTAAACTATTAACAGCAACAATACATTAATTAAAGTGTAGGCATATTCTTGTCAACAACAACTTCAACAAAATAAATACCTTTGTGATTAGCCAACTTGTCAATAGCTTCGTCCATTGAATTTTCATCAGTTACACGCATTGCAGGAATACCGTAAGCGTCAGCAAGTTTGATAAAATCAGGACTTCCGTCAAGGAAAACTGCCGTCTGCCTGTCATTGTATCCATTGGTCTGCAATTCTCTTACCATTCCAAGACGATTGTTTGTCATAACAACGATTTTTACGTCAACATTGTGCTGAACAGCCGTTGCAAGCTCCATAAACTGCATCTGGAAAGCTCCGTCTCCGCAGATTGCTACGGTAGGTCTGCTTTCGTCAGCCATTCTTGCACCGATTGCCGCCGGAATTGAGTAACCCATTGTACCCATTCCACCGGATGTAAGAAGTCGTCCGTCTTTGCGGAATTTGTATCCGTTGCAAGTCCAGATTTGATTCTGTCCTACGTCCGCAACTATATTAACATTATCAGGCATTTTTTCGGAAAGCCTATCAATAAATTCCTTAGGATTAACCGTACCGTCACAAGTCTTAACAAATTTTGTTTCAGTTCTAAAATTGTTAAGATATTCGATCCATTCCTTGTGCTCCATAGTCGGAGCAATTTCCAAAAGTTGTTGGAGAACGAGTTTTGCATCGCCAACCAGCGGATAATCTGCACCGATATTCTTACCGATTTCAGCAGGGTCAATATCAATATGTATAATTTTAGTGCTTTTTTTCAATGCAAGAGGAGTTTTTACCGCTCTGTCACCAACTCTTGCACCTACAAGGAAAAGAACATCACAGTCATTAACCGCCTTGTTAGCAGTCTTAACTCCATGTGTACCAATCATTCCGTAGAAAAGCGGATTATCACTTGTAAAAACGGAAATGCCCATCATAGTGGTAATAACAGGTATCTGCATAGTTTCTGCCAACTTGCAAATTTCCTCCTGAGCATTAGATGCAAACACACCTCCGCCAATACAGATAAGAGGCTTTTCAGCAGTTTCAAGTGCGTTCATAACTCTCTTGACCTGCAAATAATTACCCTTTGCAGTAGGCTTATAACTTCTGATTTCGCATTTTTCTGGATATTCAAAATCAATAACAGCCTTCTGAACATCCATAGGAACGTCAATTAGTACAGGACCAGGTCTGCCCGAGCCTGCAATATAGAAAGCTTCCTTAAAAACCCTTGCCAAATCATCAGGATTTTTCAAAAGATAGCTATGCTTAACAAAAGGTTCAGCTGAACCAGTAATGTCAGCTTCCTGAAAAACGTCGGAACCAATCTGGTCAGTATTGACCTGTCCCGTAATGCAGATAATAGGAATAGAATCCGCATAAGCAGTAGCAATAGCAGTAATAAGATTGACAGCACCCGGTCCCGAAGTCGCAATACAAACCGCAGGTTTACCGGAAATTCTCGCATATCCGTTAGCCTCATGACCGCCGTTAGCCTCATGGCGGACGAGAATTTGTCTAATGTCGTTTTCAGCGTCCAAAAGTGCGTCATAAAACGGACAGATAGCCGCACCCGGATAACCGTAGACGACCTTTATATTCTCCGCTTTCAAACATTCAACCATAGCCTGACTTACAGTCATTTTCATATAATGTCGCCTCCAAAAAATAATTTTTTCAGTTTTGCTGAAAACTGAAAGTACTTTATTATACCATATTTTTCTCCATTAGTCAAGTAAAAATCAATTAACAATCAGGGAGACTTTGTCGGTTTGTTAATGATGTGTTACAATTTTTTGACTTATAATAGTTAAATTCGTATACTTCACCAAGTTTTATGTACTGATAATATGCAAAAACAGCCCGAAAAGAAAAAGTTTTCTTTTCGGGAGTTTTCACATTAAATATCATTTTAAATTTCAAGAGCAAAGTCGATTTTTCCTGAATTTACATTCGCATTTATAACCTTAACCCTGATTTCATCACCAACACGATATTTTGCTCCTGTGGCAATATTCGTCAGCGAAATCATTCCATCGCTTTCGTAGTAACCTTCGCCCATGTTGTCAGTGTGAAGAAGTCCTTCGCAAGTGTTTGGAAGAATCACAAACATTCCAAAATCGGTGACAGAAACAATTCGGCCAACAAAAGTTTCGCCAATTTTATCAAGCATATATTCAGCTTTGTAGCAATCCTCGCAGGAACGCTCTGTCTGCATGGCGAGCAGTTCTGTTGAAGTAGAACGGTCAGCCGACGCATAACTAAATTTTGTGAATTTCTCTGCACACTGGGAAGCAGTCATTCCATCTAAAAATGCCGACATTATGCGGTGAATTGTCAAATCAGGGTATCTTCTGATCGGCGAAGTGAAGTGAGCATAATCCGCAAGAACAAGTCCGTAATGGCCAATAGGTTCAGTGGAATATTTTGCCTTGGACATACTTCTCAGAACCATATTATTCACAATCATTTCAAGTCCCGAGCCTTTGACCTTTGCAAGAATTGCCGACATATCCGCAGGGGTAGCTTTCTCACCTATTTTATAGAGAATATCCAGCTTTGCAAGTCCCTCTTTCAATCCCTCGACTTTTTCAAGACTTGGCTCTTCATGTATTCTGTATACAAATGGCAAATTATTCTCTACACCGAACCTTGCGGCACATTCGTTGGCGGCAAGCATGAAATCCTCAATTATTTCTTCGCATCTTCCACGCTTTCTGGGAACAACGTCAACGCAAATATCACGCTCGTCAATAATCAGTTTGCTTTCCGCAGTTTCAAGCTGAGGCGCTCCTCTTGCGATTTTTTTCTTCCATAAAATATCCGCAAGCTCCTTAATAATTGGCAGCTGGTCCATAACCTCTGCATACTTCTCACAGTTAGCTTTGGAATTATAACCCTCCAACATTTCGTTAATCTCAGAATAAACCCCTTTTACTCGTGAGCGAATAATGGATTTTGCAAACTTGTAATCCTTTATAGTACCATTTTTATCAATATTGCAAAGACATGAAAAAGCAAGCCTGTCCTCCTGAGGATTAAGGGAACAGATACCGTTTGAAAGCTCCTTTGGTAGCATAGGAATAACTCGATTGGCATAATAAATGCTTGTGCCACGATTGAAAGCCTCGTTATCCAAGGCAGATTTCGGTTTTACATAATGTGAAACGTCGGCAATATGCACTCCAAGCAAGTAGCCGTCGGCAGTTTTTTCTACTGAAATGGCGTCGTCAATATCTTTGGTATCTGCACCATCAATGGTAAAAATAGGCTTATCACGCAAATCTAATCTGTTGGGAGCTTCTCTTTCAATTTCGGAATAATCAGAAACAATTTTTGCTTCATAAAGCACTTCGTTCGGGAACACAGGAGTAAGACCGTTAACTTCAAGTATACTCAAAGCGCAGGCAGAAGCACGCATTGAACTGCCATATGCAGATACCACCTGACATTTATGCTCCGAATGACGCTCTCCTCTTTTAGTGATTTCAGCAACAACCTTGTCACCCTCGTGAAGTTCCAGCAAAAATGGATTTTCAAAATCCATAGAATATTTAGAAAGAACATCAGGTACGATTTTCAGCACGCCAAATTCTTTAACAAGTTCACCGGTGAATTTATTGAAATTTTCTTCAATTACTGCCATAACCTCGCCTTCAAGCGACTCACCCTCGCCCTCAAAAGTACGAACCATGACAATATCATGAGGCATTGCCCCTTTCAGGAATTTTCCTACAATGAAAATTTCTTCGCCTGTTTCCACATTTTTCACAAATCCGTAAGTCTTGTTAAGTCGAACAACTTCGCATTTGGTTAGCTTTTTAAAATCAACCAAAGAAAATCCTTTTTTATCCTCTATAAGTTCGCCTTTTTTCTTCATTTTTTCAACGACTTTTACAAATTTATCAAAGTCAAATTTTTTACACCTGATATTTTTCAGCAAAACCTTAAAGGAAACAGGCTTTTTCTGCGTTTTCAGATAGTTATAAATCAGTTTTCTGTAATCAATCTTCATATAAATTCCTTTCTTTTACAAAAATTCAAAAGCAATGTATTTATCCCTTAATTCAAACCCCATTTTCTTGGCAATTTCAAGAGATGTAACATTTCTTGCATCCCAATGAGGAATAATCTTTCGACGAACACATTCCAGAATAAACGCTGACGCCGTAATTGTTGCAAAACCTTTTTTACGGTAATCCTCGTGGGTTGCAACCTTAATTTCAACACCCTTATTATAATAGGAGTATGTGGAAGTACCGCTGATTATCTCGCCATTCTTGGTAATAATATACCCAAATCCATGCTTGGAATAATCGTCATAGTTATTGAAATTATTAACAAAAAATTTCGACCAATGCTCCGTCAAAGCTTTATTATAATAGTACTCGTCAATCTTCTCCAACTTATAGCAATCCACGAAATTACCCAAACACGCCAGCGGATGTGAACCATCCTTGG
>JBJERA010000181.1:0-1791 GCA_051882035.1 Hominimerdicola sp. | reverse complement strand
GAATATGATGATTTGTACGAGACTGCAATGGGAAATGTTTATGTGAAAATTGAGAATAATACTAATCAGTCAATTCAGGTATATTTAAAGAAATATGAAATAAATGGCGTCAGAATGATGTCTGAATGGATAAGCGATGTAACTAATTATCCTACTGTATCAAATGTAACAGAAGATTGTATGTCAATAGATTCTGATTCTATGTATGCCAATACTGGTTTAAATTTCAATGATATTGAGAAAATAACATTTGAAATCAATATCTGCGATGATGATACTTTAGAGCCAATTACCGACCCTATTCCTTTTGAAATTAACCTGAAATAATTATAACGGCAGCACCGATTTTATCGGTACTGCCGTTTTGTTATATTTTCAACTGATTTAAATTATTCTGTTAGCGATTTTTTACAGAAAGCTGAGTCATGCTCTATGAACAGCATCGCTGTACAGACTATAATAAATTACATATTAACAAGCTTTTCAAGTCTTTCATTAACAGCTTTTAGGAAATCTTCTGTGCTGACTTTCTTCTTGTTTTCAAGAGTTGAAAGCATATAAAGGTCGCCTGTCATTACGCCTTCCTCGATTGTCTGGATGGTAGCTTTTTCAAGCTTGTCAGCAAAATCAACGAGATCAGGAGTATTATCCAGCTCACCTCTTTTTCTGAGAGCACCGCTCCATGCAAAAATTGTTGCAACGGAGTTTGTAGAAGTTTCTTCGCCTTTAAGGTGCTTATAATAATGTCTCTGAACAGTACCGTGAGCAGCCTCGTACTCATAAACGCCTGTTGGTGAAACAAGTACGGAAGTCATCATTGCAAGTGAACCGTAAGCAGTTGCAACCATGTCAGACATAACGTCACCGTCATAGTTTTTGCAAGCCCAGATGTAACCGCCGTTTGAACGTACAACTCTTGCAACAGCATCGTCAATAAGAGTATAGAAATACTCAATGCCAGCCTGCTCAAACTTTTCCTTGTACTCAGCGTCATAAATTTCCTGGAAAATATCCTTGAATGTGTGGTCATACTTCTTGGAAATAGTATCCTTAGTAGCGAACCAGATATCCTGTTTCATATCAAGAGCATAGTTAAAGCAAGCTCTTGCAAAAGAACCGATTGAATCAGCTCTGTTGTGAAGACCTTGAATAATTCCGTCGCTTCCGTTAAACTCGTGAATAGTTTCCTTTGTAACATTGCCGTCCTTGTCAGTAAGAACAAGTTCAGCCTTTGAACCCTCCGGACACTTCATTTCAACGTTCTTGTAAACGTCGCCGTAAGCGTGTCTTGCGATAGTGATTGGCTTTGTCCATGTAGGAATATATGGAGTAATTCCCTTAACAAGAATAGGAGTTCTGAAAACTGTACCGTCAAGCATTGCTCTGATAGTACCATTAGGTGACTTCCACATTTCTTTAAGGTTGTATTCGGTCATTCTTGCTGCATTCGGAGTAATTGTAGCGCACTTTACAGCAACTCCGTACTTCTTTGTTGCGTTAGCCGAGTCAACAGTAACCTGGTCATTGGTTTCATTTCTATGTTCAAGACCAAGGTCATAGTATTCTGTGTTAAGGTCAACGTATGGAGTAAGAAGAATATCCTTGATTTCCTGCCAGATAATTCTGGTCATCTCATCTCCGTCCATTTCAACGAGTGGTGTTTTCATCTGAATTTTTGCCATTTTAGATTCCTCCTATATTGTTTAGTATTAAATATATCACAGCGGAAACTGTACCAATGAATACGTCAAAGTCAAAAATCCTCGGAAATATGCTTTGACTTTTCCCTTA
>JBJERA010000180.1:0-7023 GCA_051882035.1 Hominimerdicola sp. | reverse complement strand
ATTGGGAAGGAGGAAGTCAATGGAGAGATTTTTATTAGCCTCAGGAAATGAAAAGGCTACAACGATGCTGGTTTCTCTCCTGAAAGAAACCTTCCCTGCCTGTACGGTTGTTGTGGCAAAAACCAGTTCCGAAGCAAAACGTGCTTTCAGCGGTTCAGATTTTGACGGAGTGCTGATTAACAGCCCTCTCAGTGATGAATTTGGCACTGAGCTTGCAGAAATTGTCACTTCGGGTTCTACTGCAAGCTGTGTAATGATTGTCAAAAATGAAAATGCTGACCTGATAAGCGACAAAGTGGAAAATTTCGGTGTGATGGTTATTCCAAAACCGTTAAGCAAGCATGATTTTTATCGTTCAATGAGGTTTGTTAATGCTTCGAGAAAGCGTATGCTGGGTATTCAGACGGAAAATATCAAGCTCCGTAAAAAGCTGGAGGAAATCAGAACCATCAATCGTGCAAAGTGCGCTCTTATTCAATATCTCAGCTTTTCGGAACAGCAGGCTCACCGATATCTAGAAAAACAGGCAATGGACCTACGATGTTCAAAGCTTGAAGTTGCAAACAAAATTATTAAAATGTATGAAGTCTGAATTTAGCTTATAAGTGAAAATAATGTTAGCAAAATGTTAAATCAAATAAAATGTCTTGAAATTTTTCGCCGAATAGTATATAATAGATAAGGTATTAAAAATCAATGTAATTGGAGGCTTTAAAATGCTGGTTTCAACAAAAGAAATGATGGCAAAGGCTTTAGCCGGTAAATATGCTGTTGGTCAGTTCAATATCAACAATCTTGAATGGACCAAGGCTATTCTTCTTACTGCTCAGGAATGTAATTCACCTGTAATTCTCGGTGTTTCCGAGGGTGCTGGCAAGTACATGGGCGGATATAAAACAATCGTTGGTATGGTTAATGGCATGATGGAGGAACTTAACATTACTGTTCCTGTTGCCCTTCACCTTGACCACGGTTCTTTCGAGGGCGCTAAGGCTTGCATTAATGCAGGTTTCTCTTCTATCATGTTTGACGGTTCTCATTATCCTATTGAGGAGAACATTGCTAAGACAACTGCTCTTGTAAACGCTTGCGACGTACTTGGTCTTTCTATTGAGGCTGAGGTCGGTTCAATCGGCGGAGAAGAGGACGGCGTTGTTGGCGCAGGCGAGTGTGCTGATCCGGACGAGTGTAAGGCTATTGCAGACCTCGGTGTAACAATGCTTGCTGCTGGTATTGGCAACATTCACGGCAAGTATCCTGAAAACTGGGCTGGTCTTTCTTTTGAAACACTTGCAGCTGTTAAGGAAAAGGTTGGAGATATGCCTCTTGTTCTTCACGGCGGTACAGGTATTCCTGATGATATGATTAAGAAGGCAATTTCTCTTGGCGTTGCTAAGATCAACGTTAATACAGAGTGCCAGCTTTCATTCCAGGAGGCTACAAGAAAGTACATTGAAGAGGGTAAGGATCTTCAGGGTAAAGGCTTTGACCCAAGAAAACTTCTTGCACCTGGTTTTGAGGCTATTAAGGCTAAGGTTAAAGAGAAGATGGAACTTTTCGGTTCAATCAACAAGGCTTAATTTTGATTTAAAACTTTGCTTGTCTGCCGATTTTTTTCGGCAGATGTAGCATTTTAATTTAATAGAGTGTATCCCAGACCACCACTCGTTAATAAAAACAAGGAGAAATTTCTATGGAATTTTTTAATGCTCGCAGAATCACAAATATTGGCGTTGTTGCAGCAATTTATGTTGTTTTGACACTGTTATTTTCAGGACTTAGTTATGGAAGTGTGCAGTTTAGGTTTTCTGAGGCGTTAGTGCTTTTATGTTTCTTTAATAAAGATTATATAATTTCAATGACGCTTGGCTGCTTTATTGCAAATCTTTTTAGTCCGGTGGGCTTGATTGATACAGTAGTCGGAACGCTTGCAACGTTCATGTCAGTTATACTGATATATGCTTTTAGAAAAAACGACAATACATTGCGTTTGGCTTTATGTTCTTTGTTCCCAGTTATAATTAATGGTCTAATGGTAGCAGCAGAATTAAAGTATGTTTCAGATTTGCCTTTCTGGCTTTCAGCAGGACAAGTTGCTTTGGGTGAATTTGTTTGTGTGAGCATAATAGGTGTAGTTTTAGTTAAGGCTCTTTCAAGAAACAAAAGTTTTATGAAATTAGTTATGGCAGGAATCAATCAAAAAATTTAATGATTCCCACTTCTGTAATGTAAAACTAGCTGAAAAATTCCTTGGCTTTCGGGTTTGAGCCGAGTAAAAATTTAAAATCTAAATATGCGGATATGGCGGAATAGGCAGATGCGATAGCTTCGCAAGGCGAATTTATTTTTGCTCTATCACAAATATGCATATGCTTTTTGGGGGAACATCATGGCTGATTTTCAAACCTTAAATGGTGCTTTGGGGTTATTCAATCAAGTAGGCGGTATTGGCAATACAAATACTATATTTATGGCTTTGCGTGATACCAATAGAGAGGGAATGAAATATGGTATGGCTGCAGGTTTTGCAGCTGGAATGGCTGTTGCTTTTGGAACAGGTCATGCCATAATAAGCGGTAATGCAGAGACACTTTTTAATAATAACTTCGATGCTTTACTGATAAATCATACAGAAAGAGGTTTAGGTTTTATTCCATTAAATAACAAAAAGGCGCTTTCGCTGTCCGTTAAAATTGAGAATCTTGAACCTGCCTTAAATGAATATGTTTTTATTCCGTTTGAAGCAGTTGCAGAAATCAAAGTCAAAAACTTCAGCTTTCTTAACAAAAAAATGCAGACTGTAAAAATAAAGTTTGATGATAAACATATTCTTCATTTGTTAGCACGCAAACAAGAAAAATCGTTGCCGTATCAAGAAGAGAATTATGCAAAAATCATGGCACTGTATGGTAAAAAATAAAGCTTTTGATTTGATATTTGTAGAAGTTTAAGTATAGCATGGTTTTATTTGCTTTGCTGATTTCAATTCATCATAGATGTGGATAAGTGTAAAAAGTATCCACTTTAGCTTTCGGATTTGAGCCGAGTAAAAATTTCAAATTCTTATATGCGGATATGGCGGAATAGGCAGACGCGCTAGCTTCAGGTGCTAGTCTTCGCAAGAAGGTGCAGGTTCAACTCCTGTTATCCGCACCACGAAAAGCTCGATTTTATCGGGCTTTTCTTTTTTGTCTGATATAAGTATGTCGTCAGACGCACTACTGTAACTGGCACGTATATCGGTTAATATATTCATATATGTAATAAGTCGCAGAAAACCCTGCGGCTTTTGCTGTTCTTTATGAGATTTACGATTCATCTTTCGGCTCGATAAATATGGACATATAATAATGACAAAAAACAAAAGGAATAAAGCGTTTGCCATGCATTTTTGTTTTTTTGCCCTTGAAATTTTATGCAGGCTGTGATATAATAAAAATAAGTATTTTTGATTGATTTTATGGGAGTGATAATTTGAAATTGCTGAAAAGAACCGCTGTTTGTCTTGCCTGTCTTTCTATGACGGGGTGTTCGGCTCTCAGCTTTTCCGTGGATACGCTTTTGAATGCTCCGAAACTTACTTCCGAGCAGAGCGAGATCCATCAGGCTTTGATTGAAAGCGTGGGCAGTAATATTACTCTCAAATATCCTAAAAACGGGCAGAACCGTTGTGCTTATGTTATTGCAAATATTGACGATGAACCGTCGGAAGAGGCTCTTGTTTTTTATGAGTATACTTCAAACGGTTCGGACGAGGACGGTCTGAGAATTAATTTGCTTGATAAAAACGAGGACGGAGGCTGGCGTTCGGTTAAGGAACTGGCAGGTGCGGGAACGGACGTTGACCAGGTGATTATTTCACCGATCGGCGGAGATAATAAGATCGACGTTTTCGTGGGATATATGAACCCTGCCAGTCAGGATAAAAATCTGGAAATTTATTCGTATGATGACGGAGATTTCAAAAGAGTCGGCGTTGATACATATTCTGTACTTGAAACTATTGATATAAACAGCGATGGCAGCAATGAACTTATTACAATTCAGAGAAGCGTGAGCAGCGAAACGTCGCTGGTTACGGCAAAGGCATATATGCTAAGGCTGGAAGGCGATGAGATAAATAAGGACGAAGGCATTGATATGTGTTCAAATGTTACGTCTTATGTTAAGTCAGTGACGGGAATGCTTGACGAAAGTCACCCTGCGATATTTGTGGACGGATTGAATGCTGAAGGTAATTTGCAGACAGAGATAGTTTATTATCGTTATTCCAGCCTTCAAAATCCTGTGCAGTCAAGAAGTGAAAAGCTTATTCCAATGTGTACAAGACCTGTGGGTTACTATTCATCGGATATGGATGACGACGGTATTGTGGAAATTCCGTCAACTTCGCCAATGACAGGATATGAAAATGCCGTTGCTGATGAAATGCTTTATATGACTACTTGGAATGTCTATGAAGATTTTTATAATTTAAAAGAAAAATATTCGGGATATTATTCCATTTCAGACGGCTATTTCTTTGCGTTTCCTAACCGTTGGAACAATCAGGTGACGATTAAAAAGGACGCTGAAACTGGTGAAATTGTTTTCTATAAGTATGCAGGAGATATTAATATAAGTAATCAGGAAATTATGAGAATTGCGGTTTCTTCCCAGAAGGAGTCGGAGAATTATATTAATGATGGTTACGAACTTATCGACAGTATGGGACAGCTTGATTATTTTGTGAAATTCCCTGTTGACAAGAGGGAAAATCTTATTCTTACGCTGGACGAGGTTAAGAATAATTTCTATATTATCATTTAAGGAGGAGAGCTTTTAATGAAAAAAGTATTAGTATGCGAGGACGAAGATTCTATCAGAGAATTCGTTGTTATAAATCTGGTAAGAAGCGGTTACGAGGTTACAGATGTAAACTGTGGCGAAGACGCTCTAAAAGCTTTTGAGGAAAGCGACGGCAATTTTGACGTTGCTTTGCTTGATATTATGATGCCGGGTATTGACGGAATGCAGGTGTGCAAGAAAATTCGTGAAAAAAGCGACGCTATCGGAATTATTATGCTTTCGGCGAAGAGTCAGGAAATGGACAAGATTTCCTGTCTTATGTCTGGTGCGGACGATTATATTACAAAACCTTTTTCTATTTCCGAGCTTATTGCAAGAGTGGACGCTGTTTGCAGAAGAGTAAGCCGTTCTAGCTCAAAGCCTGAGGAGGCGTCTACTATTGTTTCGGGCCCTTTTACTTTGAATTTCAAAAGCAGAACCGTGCTTAAAAACGGAGAGCAAATCGATTTGACTCAGGTTGAATATCAGATTATGGAATATTTCTTTAAAAATCAGAATACGGCCCTTGACCGTTCAAGTATTCTTAATCATATCTGGGGTGAAAGCTACTACGGCGACGATAAGATTGTTGATGTTAATATCAGAAGAATAAGAATGAAAATCGAGGACGAGCCGTCTAATCCTAAGTATATTCTTACAATATGGGGCTACGGTTATAAGTGGGCAGGAACTAATTCTTAATTGATTGGAGAACGTTGCGTGAGCAAAAAAACTAAGAAAAACGGCAGGCACAACAGTATTACTCAGCATTGGATAAGAAACAGTCTGGGGGTTGTGGCTATAATACTTGTGCTTTTGGAAATCCTGCTTATTTTTGTAGTAAGGAATTATTATTACAGCTCTACAAAGCAGTATCTGACCTCACGAATGAATATCGTTACTACTTCGGTAATTAAATCTAAGGACGATGATACAACAAACTATAATTCGGAAATCCGTTCATTGGTTGAGGGTTATGAGGATAAGGACAGAATCGAACTTATGGCAATAAAAACAAATGGCGAAGTGGACGTTACTTCATCAGGCTTTTTAATTGCTGAGGGTGACAATATGGCTGACTATGAGGAGGCTAAAAACTCTGAAAACGGTATTGGTTCGCAGATTTACGAACTGTCTACCGGTGAAAAGGTAATGGCTGTTACAGCGGTTATTTCTCCAAAGGGGTGCGAGTATGAGGCACTAAGAATGCTTACCTCCATGAGGAATGTGGATAATCAGATTTTAATAATTTCAGTTATTATAACTCTTGTGGTAATTGCAATTATACTGCTTATGCTGTTTTCGGGACTTTTCTTTATCAAATCTATTGTTATTCCGGTGAGAAGTATAGGCGATATTACAAGAAAGTTTGCAAAGGGAGATTTTTCTGAAAGAATTCAGAAAAAAAGCGACGACGAGCTTGGTGAACTTTGCGACTCAATTAACTACATGGCGGACGAGCTTTCTAATACAGAGCAGATGAAAAATGAGTTTATTTCGTCTGTATCTCATGAACTGAGAACTCCGCTTACGGCCATCAAGGGCTGGACGGAAACGGTTACGGCTATGTATGACGACCATGAAACCTTTAAAAAAGGTATGAGGGTCATTACAAGCGAAACGGAAAGACTTTCTCAGATGGTTGAGGAGCTTTTGGACTTCTCCCGTATTCAGGATAACAGGCTTACTCTTATTATGGATACTATTGACATTCTGGCGGAGCTTGGTGAAACGGTGCTGATTTATCAGGAACGTGCTAGGGCACTTGGAATTACGCTGAATTATTATGAGCCTGCAATGCTTTCATTTGTTTACGGCGATAAAAACAGATTAAGACAGGTTTTTATAAATGTTGTGGACAATGCTATAAAATATTCCGACAAGGGAGATACGGTTTCTATTGAGGCTTATGAGGAGCATAATGAAATCTGTATTTCTGTTTCGGATACGGGAATTGGTATTTCCAAAGACGATTTACCTAAGATTAAGACAAAGTTCTTTAAGGCTAATCATACAAGACGTGGTTCGGGAATTGGTCTTGCCGTTGCTGACGAGATTATTTCACGTCACGGCGGTACGCTGACAATCGACAGCGAGGAGGGCGTAGGAACAACGGTTATGATAACTCTCCCATGTCTTGAACAGAAAGAAAATCCCGACAATCAGAAGACTGTTGACGTAGAGCTTATTTCCTCA
>JBJERA010000179.1:0-1813 GCA_051882035.1 Hominimerdicola sp. | reverse complement strand
GTGTATCTCATATACTTTATTTTATCATATTTTTTCTATGTGGACAAGTTCTAAATCCCTTTGAATAGCTCACTTAGTGATACGTTCAATCCATCGGCTATTTTTTTTATGTTGATTATGGCTATATTTCGCTTACCAGCTTCAACAGAAGCAAAGTATGTTCTATCCATTCCAATTTTTAGAGCAAATTTTTCTTGACTAAGTCCTGTTTGTTGACGAAGTTCTCGAATTCTATTGCCTAATTCTATGGTAACTATAATAATCACCTCCCAAAACAATTATACAAGTAAACGGTTTTTGACTCAACGGATTATAAGTAACAGCAATAAGAGTTAATTGTATTTTAAGAAATGATAATTATTCAAAATATAACAAAAAGCCACACTCTTATTCATGAAAGTGTGGCTTTATCGATTAATAACCAAGTATTATTGTTCTTGCGTTTTCTTAAATAGTTCAGCATTTAGCATATTTATCTGCATTTGCAAATCATTAAGTAACAATTCATCAGGAGCATTGAATAAAGGAATGGAAGTTTGATTTGCGAGTGTAACGGTTAACACTTCCATATTAGTTGTTCTAAGCTCCATAATCTTAGAAATAGCCTTATCCCTATCCAAACGCCTTGTCATTTGGTATTCGTTGATCATTGCTGATGGTATAATTTTTAAAATGTGTTTTATTAATTCGACTATAAAATCTCCAACAATCGCTTAATTGCTGTACTTCTACAAGAATGTAAAAGTCAAGACCGCATTTGCGTTCATTTTAGCCTTGACTTTTACATTCTTGTAGATATAATGACAAAGGCGGTTGTTGGTGAATTGTGTCGGATGTAAGTATTTACACAGTTCGAAATTCAGACTCTCTGCTGACGCTCATGTATATCTTTTCTGATAGAATCAATGTTATAAGCCTTCTTGATAGGATCGTTCATAGTAAAAATCTCCCTTCTGTTATTCAACCCCCGTAAACATAACCTGATAACTCAGCCCCGTAAACTCCCTGAGAAAGTCCATATCCGAGAAGTTCAGCCCGTAGTTATGAGATTTGCCGCCCTCTTTGCCCGTGTAGAGATACTCTATTTTCTCCTGATCGAGATGCTCGGTGCGGAGAGCTTCACGGTCAAAGTCTTTTTCTTTCAGGTGATACAACACTATGCGTGAGAGCTGCACCTGCACGATGCGGTAACTTTCCGTGTCAGCACAATGGTCGAGAATGCCCAGAATATCGAATATTGTTTCAGTATCTTTCAGGTGGGCGGTGTCATACTTCGATTCGGGAACGTATTCGATATATCTGTCGTTATTGAGAAACTGCACCGTACAATTCACATAAGGAATGATTTTCAACTGCGTTTCCAAGCTGATCTCACTTCCTCGGCGCAGGCTTACCCAACGCTGTGACAGAGAGCTTACCGACTTGAAAACACTCCGCTTTTTGTTAGCTTCGGGAATGATCGGCGTATCGTCTTCGTTTATGAGGTAATCTATCGGAACATCGAAGTATTCCGCTATCCTCGTTATCATTTCGAGATTTGGCATACCGTCATTCACCCATTTGGTGACAGTCGCTGCTGATATACCCAGTTCTGTGGCTAATGTCCTCGGTTTGATTCCTCTCTCATCGCAGAGTTCATTGTATTTTCTCCAAAAGACAGTCATTTTGTGTCCCTCCAATTTGTGCAAAAGGCAGAACATAACTTGTTCTGAATATTTTTGCTTGACATATGCTACTTTAGTAGCATATAATATAATTTAGAGATTGCAACGTGTTATTCTATTTTGCATTATAGCACATCATACGCAATCTG
>JBJERA010000178.1:0-7063 GCA_051882035.1 Hominimerdicola sp. | reverse complement strand
TTATCAAAACCTTTCATAATTCTATAATTCTATTAAAAATTAATGCTCATTTCTATTTTTAAGAAGTGGGTATTAATTTTTTATAGAACTAAAAATCTTAGTTTTCAGTATGTTCACAAATTGTTTTCTGAAAATAAATTATTCACAAAGTCAAAATACCCTAAAATTCATGTTCGGTTCACATTGGGATGTTATTATATGTACATCAAAGGGAAACAAGTTTGATAACGGGTAAAGCTTAAAGGTTCGGCAGGGCTTCCTTTTCTCTCCAATGTGATTCCCCCAAGTCACAATAGTCTGCGGATTTTTAGGTTTTACCGATTATCAAAACCTTTCATAATTCTATAATTCTATTAAAAATTAATGCTCATTTCTATTTTTAAGAAGTGGGTATTAATTTTTTTTGCAAAAAATAACGGAGCAGATTAGTGTGAAATGCTCCGTTTTTCGCTATATTATTTCTCTAAAAGAGATTTTTTTATATTCCAAAGCTTTGGAGATAAATCCACATAATAGTTGTGGGGATTTTCAAATCTTGTAATTTCCTCCCAAAGAGTGCTGATTTCAGCCTTAGCATATTCCACGATTTCCTCAAATTTCGGGGATTGGTAAACGCAGATTCCATTTATAAAAATCGGCACTTGCAGTTCTCTTGAAACAAAATTTTTGACCACCTTTTTCTTCCAAGTGTATTGAGGGTCAAAAAGCTCTAATTCCCCTCTGGGAGCGTCCTCATCATAAACAGTCAGATAATCCGCAACTGCCTTTCCGTTTTCTTTGTCATATATTCGGTAAAGCTTTTTAAAATGAGGATTGGTGATTTTTTCTACATTTTCTGAAATTTTGATTTTTGGAACAATCTCACCGTCAGATTTTTCAACCGCTGTAAGCTTGTAAACACCGCCGAAAACAGGCTCGGAGCGTGCAGTAATTAGCCTTTCGCCCACACCAAACATATCAACCTTTGCACCCTGATAAATCATATCTTGGATAAGATATTCGTCCAAAGCGTTTGATGCAACAATTTTGCAGTCGGGATAACCTGCATCGTCAAGCATTTTTCTAGCTTTTTTAGAAAGGTATGTTATGTCCCCCGAATCAATTCTCACGCCTAACGGACGACAGCCCATTGGTTTCAAAACTTCATCAAATGCTTTAATTGCGTTAGGAATACCGCTTTTCAGCACATTGTAGGTATCAATCAGAAGAATAGTTTCTTTTGGATAACATTGGCAATATGTCTTAAAAGCCTCATATTCGCTGTCAAACATCTGCACCCATGAATGAGCCATTGTTCCCGTTGCTTTAAAGCCAAAAAGCTGGTCAGTAATTGTGCAGGCAGTAGCCGAACAGCCGCCGATTCCTGCGGCTCTTGCACCGTAAATTGCAGCGTCCGCACCGTGAGCTCGCCTTGAACCAAATTCAGAAACCGCCCTGCCTTGTGCCGCCCTGGCGATTCGATTAGCCTTGGTTGCAATCAAAGTCTGATGATTTATGCATAAAAGCAGATAAGTTTCAATTAACTGTGCCTCAATAGCAGGCGCCCTAACTGTAATAATAGGCTCGTGTGGGAAGATCACAGTGCCCTCAGGCACAGCATAAATATCTCCGCTAAATTTGAAGGTTTTCAGATATGTCAAAAAATCCTCATGAAAAATTCCTTTTTCTCGAAGAAATTCAATGTCCTCATTGTCAAAATGCAGATTTTTTACATATTCGATGATCTGTTCAAGACCGCAGGCTATTGCAAAACCTCCGCCATCGGGTATACGTCTGAAAAACAAGTCAAAATATGAAATTTTATCTTTCATACCGCTTACAAAATATCCGTTGCCCATTGTCAATTCATAGAAATCACAGAGCATTGTATAATTAAATTTATCCATATATCCTCCATTTATTTCAATAGCATATACTTATGATATTACAAAATCTATCACTTGTCAAGTTTTTCTATAAAAACTAAAACAAAAAAGCCAAAGCCTGTATAAAAACTATACGACTTTGGCAATTACTTATTTTTTTCCTGCAACAACAAGACGATTCAAAGCACGTTTCAGATTTCTTTCCGCCTTGTCGAACTCCTTCTGACTAAGCTGTTGTTTTAACATTTTATCAGCTTTATCCTTAGCACGCTGAGCTCTCAGCACGTCAATTTCCTCAGCCCACTCAATAGCATTGGTAACTATTGTAACCTCGCTTTTGGACACAGTTAATAATCCGCCCGAAATTGCGGCAGTACGGAATTCACCGTCAATTTTTATTCTCAAAGGCGAAAGCATTATATTAGCTACATACGGCGTATGACCAGCCAGAATTCCCACATTTCCCGCAGAAGTACGAACTGTAATCTGCTCGGTTTCACCCTCATAAAATGTTTTTTCAGGAGTTATAATCTTAATTTTGTAAGGCGTCATAATATAGTCTCCTCTGACATAATCAGGTTATTCCTGCATATTTTTAGCCTTTTCAACAGCCTCGTCAATAGTTCCAACAAAAAGAAATGCTGACTCAGGCAGGTCGTCATGCTTGCCCTCGATAATTTCCTTGAATCCTCTGATTGTTTCCTTGATAGGAACATATTTTCCCTGCATACCGTTAAACTGCTCGGCAACAAAGAACGGCTGTGACAAAAATCTCTGAATTTTTCTTGCTCTCGATACAGTCAGCTTGTCCTCGTCAGAAAGCTCGTCCATACCCATGATGGCAATAATATCCTGCAATTCAACATATCTCTGCAAAATTGACTGAACCTGTCTTGCAACCTGATAATGCTCGTTACCTACGATTTCAGGAGTAAGAATTCTTGAAGTAGACTCCAGCGGGTCAACAGCAGGATAAATTCCAAGCGACGAAATACTTCTTGATAAAACAGTAGTTGCATCAAGGTGAGCAAAAGTCGTTGCAGGTGCAGGGTCGGTAAGGTCATCGGCAGGCACATAAACCGCCTGAACGGACGTAATAGAACCCTTTGTTGTAGAAGTAATTCTTTCTTGCAAAGCACCCATTTCCGTCGCAAGAGTAGGCTGATAGCCAACCGCAGACGGCATACGTCCCAAAAGCGCTGAAACCTCAGAACCTGCCTGAGTGAAACGGAAGATATTATCAATAAACAAAAGTACTTCCTGTCCCTCAACATCTCTGAAATATTCAGCCATTGTCAAGCCTGAAAGACCAACTCTCATTCTTGCTCCCGGTGGTTCATTCATCTGACCGTACACAAGAACAGTCTTGTCAATAACTCCCGAATCCTTCATTTCGTGATAAAGGTCGTTGCCCTCACGAGTTCTCTCGCCAACTCCCGTAAATACGGAAATGCCTCCGTGCTGATTTGCAACATTATTGATAAGTTCTTGAATAAGAACCGTCTTACCAACGCCGGCTCCTCCGAAAAGACCGATTTTTCCGCCCTTTAAGTAAGGAGCAATAAGGTCGATTACCTTAATTCCCGTTTCAAGAATTTCATTGGAAGCTGTCTGCTCCTCATAAGCAGGCGGTTCTCTGTGAATTTCCCATCTTTCCTTAGTTTTTGGAGCAGGAAGATTGTCAACGGGTTCTCCCAATAGATTGAACATTCTTGAAAGCGTTTCCTTTCCAACAGGAACAGAAATCGCCCTGCCTGTATCAACAGCGTCCATACCTCTTACCAGTCCGTCCGTAGAACTCATAGCGATACATCTTACAACATCATCGCCGATATGCTGTGCCGCCTCAACAACGATTTTTTCGCCGTTGTTATCTATTTCAATAGCATTTAAAAGGTCGGGAAGCTTATCCTTTTCAAAGCGAACGTCAACAACCGCTCCGACAATCTGAACAACCTTTCCTATATTTTTACCCTCCATTTATTTGCCACCTTTCAGTTAAATGGTAATTAATTATCAATCTGAGCCGAGCTTATCTCGGTGATTTCCTGCGTAATCTGAGCCTGTCTTGCACGGTTGTACATAAGCGACAGCTTATCGATCATTTCATCAGCATTATCCGTTGCAGACTCCATAGCGGTACGTCTTGCCGCCTGCTCTGCCGCAAAGGAATCAACCACAGCCGAATAGAGCATTCCACACATATACTGTGGAATAAGTCCGTCAAAAACTTCCTCAGGCGATGGGTCATATTCAACCGCAGCCTTAACATTGCTTTCGCCAAAAGAATGAAGATTATCAATCGGCAGAATCTGCAAACTGTAAGGCTCCTGAGTCATAGCCGAAACAAAAGTTGTATAAACAAGGCTCACCGTATCGAACTCATGCGCCTTAAAGCTATCAATTATAAGCTCCGCAATATCCATAGCGTCGTAAACATCAAGTCCCTCTGCAAGCTGAGGATATCTTCCAAAAATCTCATATTCCTTTTTCTCGAAATACTCCACAGATTTTTTTCCGATAGCCAGAATTTTAACCTTTTTGCCTGCCGAAACGAACTTCTGAATTTCCAGTTCCGCCTGCTTTAAAACGTTGGAATTAAAACCGCCTGCAAGACCTCTGTCACCTGCAACTACGATCACAAGAGCAGTATCGCATGGATTTTTCTTAGTAAAAACAGATGTAAAGCTTTTATCAGCAGAAATATCGCACATAGTTTTCACAAGCGTTTCAAAATAAGGGTGAATAGCCTCAGCTTTTTCCTTAGCCCTTCTCATTTTTGAAGACGCTACAAGCTGCATAGCCTTTGTAATCTGCATAGTGCTTTCCACGCTCTTGATACGACGCTTTACATCTTTCATATTAGCAGCTGCCATAAGCTCACTCCTTATCTGGATTTAAGGAATTTCTCAGCAAACTCAGGAAGAACCTCTCTGATGACAGCCTCGTTCTCGTCGGTAAGCTCTTTCGTATCTCTAATTGACGCAAAAATGTCAGGATACGTTTCATCAATATAGGTAAACAAGTCCTTTTCAAACTCAGAAATATCACTTACAGGAATATCCTTCAAGAAGTTATTAACTACTGCATAAATAATAACAACCTGCTTTTCAACGTCCACAGGAGAAGTCTTACCCTGTTTGAGAACCTCTACGATTCTTTCACCCTGAGCAAGTCTGTCCTTGGTATCCTTATCCAAATCAGAGCCAAACTGAGAAAATGCCTGCAACTCTCTGTACTGAGAATAAAGCAGTTTCAGAGGACCTGAAACCTTTTTCATAGCCTTGATTTGAGCAGAACCTCCAACACGGGATACAGAAATACCCGGATTTACCGCAGGTCTTACACCTGAGAAGAAGAGTTCGGATTCAAGGAAAATCTGTCCGTCGGTAATGGAAATTACATTAGTCGGAATGTATGCGGAAACGTCTCCTGCCTGAGTTTCAATAATCGGCAAAGCAGTAATTGAACCTCCGCCGTAATCCTTGTTCAGACAGCAGGCACGTTCAAGAAGTCTTGAATGAAGATAGAAAACATCACCCGGATAAGCCTCACGACCGGTAGGTCTTTTAAGCAAAAGTGACATAGTTCTGTATGCAACGGCGTGCTTTGAAAGGTCATCATAAACGCAAAGAACGTCCTTGCCTTTCAGCATAAAATACTCTGCCATAGCAACGCCCGAATAAGGTGCAATATACTGCAATGGAGCCATTTCGGACGCAGTAGCGGAAACAACAATAGAATACTCCATAGCGCCGCTCTTAGTCAAGGTATCAACAACGTTTGCAACAGTAGAACGCTTTTGACCGATCGCCACATATATACAAATAACGTCCTTACCCTTCTGATTAATAATAGTATCAAGAGCAATGGTAGTCTTACCCGTCTGTCTGTCTCCGATAATAAGCTCACGCTGACCTCTTCCCACAGGAATCATAGAATCTATAGCCTTAATTCCCGTCTGTAACGGCTGATTAACCGATTGTCTTGTAATAATTCCAAAAGCAGGACTTTCAACAGGACGGGTTTCGGTAGTAAGAATACTTCCCTTTCCGTCAATAGGCGCACCCAAAGCGTTTACAACTCTGCCCAGCATAGCCTCGCCAACGGGAACGGAAACGATTCTTCCCGTTCTTTTAACGCTTGTACCCTCCTTAATTCCGTCCTCTGAACCAAGAAGAACACAGCCAACAAAATCCTGTTCAAGATTCATTGCCATGCCGTAAGTACCGTTTTCAAATTCCAGCAGTTCGCCCGACATACACTTTTCAAGTCCGTGTACTCTTGAAATTCCGTCACCTACGGTACAAACCGTTCCAACGTCGTCAAGAGCAAGCTCCGAACGGTAATTCATAATCTGCTGTTTTATCAAACCTGTAATTTCATCAGGACGTAATTTCATAACAAAACCGTACCTTTCAAATATATTTATCTTTTACGCAATAACATTTTCAATAGACGCTTTCAGCCTGTTAAGCTTAGTCTTAACGCTTGAATCAAGCTGGTTATTGCCGTATTTCAGTACAATTCCGCCAAGAATTGATTTATCAACGGTTTCCGTCAGAATAATCTTCTTGCCTGAAACTGTCTGCAATTTATTGATAAGCTTTTCCCTCAAAGCATTATTAAGCGGAACAGCCGTAATTGCCTGCACCTCAATAATACCTTTTTCGGAGTAATACATACAGCGGAATTCATCTCTGATTTGCGACAGAAATTTCATTCTGCCGTTCTCAGCAAGCACGCAGAGAAAATCTAAAATAAGCTCGCTGACCTTGCCCTCAAAGACAGTTTTAAGTGCCGCAACTTTTTCATTTTTAGAAAAAGACGGTGACGAAAGCAGCTCGCAGAAATCCTTATTCTCATTGCAAGAAATTATATCTGCGACTTCATCAAGTTCCTCAAAAAGTCCGTCAAGCTCATCAGTTTCGGTGCAAAGCTGAAAAAGCGCCGTACCATATACTTTTTCTACACTTTCAGCCATCAAACCTCACCCACATTATCAATAAATTTCTCAATAAGTCTTTCGTTATCCTCGCTGGTCATATCTCTTTCAACAACAGCGGTTGCCGCTGACAACGCAATATCAGAAATGTCATTCTTAATCTTATTAACGGCAATTTTCTTTTCTCTCTCAATTTCCTGAGCGGCATTTTCCATAATGCCCTTTGCCTCAGCCCTTGCGTCGATGATAATTT
>JBJERA010000177.1:0-1824 GCA_051882035.1 Hominimerdicola sp. | reverse complement strand
ACATGCTTTTGGTTTTAAAAGCTTTAATATATTCATAATTGCTGTCCTCAAATTATTAGTCTGTCTGTACGCAAACCGCCCTGCATGGAGAGCCGTCGCAGCCTTTGATTTTCAACGGTAATGCAGAAAACAAATATGTTCCGTCGGGAATTTCTGATAGCATAAGATTTTCAATTATTGCAATTTTTCTTCCAAGCAGGTCAAGATGAGCCTTTTCAACAGATTTTTCTCCTGAAATCTCCACCGACGGAGTATCGATCCCAAGTGTAATAACCCCCGCATTTTGCAAAATTTCGCCCATAGGCTCGCAAAAGCAAGGTAAATTCTCAAAAAATCCTTTGTCAAAATCTCTTTTATCCCAGCCTGTTTTTATAAGCAGGATTTTCTCATTGCGGATTTTTTCAAGACTGTCAGAAATTTTCTCACAGTCAATAATTCCGTTCTCACAAGGCACAGAAATAATCAATGCTTTTCCAAAAAAATGCTGTAAGTCCATTTGGTCGATATTCTCTGCATCAGCAATAAAATGTGAAAAAGCGTCGCAATGAGTACCTGTATGAGAGCCGAATTTTAAATCTGAAAGCTTATAGCCATCATTCTGAACCGTCATAACAGATTGAATTTTTACCAATGGGTCTGTGTCATAAACTGGCATATCCGTGTAAACAGTTCTTGTCAAATCGTATATTTTCATCAAAAATCAATCATTATATCCGTAAGTATATACCAAAGAAACAAAATCGTCGTAAGAAATAGTTTTCAGCTTGTCGGTATCAATTCCGAATTCATACATTTCATCGGTTGTAACACCTGCTGTATTGCAAACTCCCTGACAATAACCAAGCCTCTGGTCCTCAGCAAGACTGCTGAAATCGGTAAGCGTTTCTGTAAAATCAGTATTAAATACGCTTTCGTCAATTTCCGTCGACATTTCCGCAATCTCTCTGACTTCGGTCATATCGTCCTCACCCTCAACGGAGTAAGTGACTGTGTATTTAACTAAATCCCCTGTTTCTTTATCAAAACAGAAATCAAGAATGGTAATATATGTGTCTCCAGTATAGGTGTATTCCTCTACATCATATTTTTCCAAATCCTGTTCATTAACATGAGTATTGGTCATAGGAAGCTGTTCGTCAACAACGCTTTCAATCATATTGTCAAGAGAAGTGGTTGTGACATTCTGATAAATACCGCATACCTTATTAAAATCGTAAGTTTTGTCCTCAACTCTTACCATTCCGCTTTCGCCAATATTGTTTTTTTGCAGCTGAAAAAAGTCCTCGCCCCTTACAACTCTGGTGATTTCCGTAACTTTTTCCTCTGAATCGGTAACCGTCATTTTAAGGGTGTAATTTTCATTTTTGAAAAAATCATAAACCTTTTTTATATGTTCGCCCTGCTCTGTTTCAACAGCAGACTCCGAAAGGGTAGAACTGTCTTCGTCTGTCTGAGAACTTTCCTCGCTGTCGGCAGAACTGCTTTCTGCCGCAGAGGAAGAGTTTTCCGAAACGGAAGACGAACTGCTTTCTGCTGATTTTTCAGAAGAACTTTCGCTGTCAGATTTAGAACATGAAACGGCTGTAAAGCACATTAATAATGTAACAGCACAAGCCAATATTTTTTTAGTTTTCATAAAAAATCCTTTCGGTTAAATAAGTTTTACACACAAAATAATTATACACCTGAACGGCGTATATGTCAAGTAATTGCATTTTGAAAGCTGCAAAAAATTATGCGGCCGTTTTGAGTTAAACTTAGGTGTTGCCTTAAGGCAACACCGCACAACTACCGCCTAACGGCTTTGCGTACGTCTAACTTGCC
>JBJERA010000176.1:0-7109 GCA_051882035.1 Hominimerdicola sp. | reverse complement strand
TTCCTGTACATTCCTTTTGGCGGTTTTCTGTATGTTTTATTATACTACTTACATCTGTACAGCTGTTTTTTTTAATGTCAATGAAAAAATACATTGCTGTAATGTTTTTTTGCTTTTAGGTACAGTTCTGATTCCTTTTCGGTAGGTATAGTAAATTCCAGCAGAGAATCAATAGACTGTATAAAAGGAACTGAACTGTTCCTCATGGTAATAGGTGAAACTCCGTAATTCATATATTGATTTTTTATGTTCCTCTGACGCTTTTCACTGGGATATACACTGTCAAGAGCTTTTTGCAGATCTTCATTAGGATATTTGTCAAGCTCATCAAGCAAAGTTACCATTCTTCTGCACCTGGATTTTTTGTTTCCTGTTTGATCAAACAGATATTTTATCAGTATTTTGCTTTCAAGATGACAAATATTTGTAGGAAATTTAAACAGTCTTTTGTAGACAGTTTCTACTGAAAATAACATATCATTGTAAGCATTAATCAGAGTTCCTTTCAGATTTTTATCAAGGAAATGTGTATTTATATATTTCTTTTTGCAGCGCAGTTCAATTCTTATTGTGTCCATATAATAGTCACAAAACCTTGGGGCATAGTTATTATCCAAAGTTGCTTTGTGTTTGTTGTATACTACAAATTCAATTCCCTGAGAATTGTTAACTGCATTGAAAGAATTCTCTCTTTTAAATCCTATGCAATTTTTTTCAAGCCTGGTATTGTGAGTATACCCTTCATACATAGGAAGTCTGTACAGCATTTTGTTTACTTCTTTGATAATGTTTTCAGGAATATTATGAACGTCCCGTGCAATATCTAATCTGTTGAGAGTGAACTCTTCAATTTCACCGATATGATATTCAGTGTTTAGCTCGTCCATCAGATCCAATAAATTTTCAACTGCCCATTTTAAATCATCTAAACTGTAAATATGGTTGACCGGATCATCATTGTAAATGAGCTTGCTGATATTTGCAACAATGGTCATTTGGAATAGCTTCTTATATGTTTTGATTTCGTTATTACTGTATTTGCGTATTTCTATTACTAACCCTTTCATGCAGTATTTTGTATTAATGTAATTCTCGGATTCAAATGCACATTTTATTTTAAAATCATTATTTTTTTTAAGCTTCACAAATTTATCAGTATCTATTGCTTTCATTAATTCTATTGTATGTAAAAAATATTTATTCATATCATATGCTCCTTTTGGGTTTATTGTTTTTCTTTTTAGTTTATTGTTGGTCTGAAATAAAAAATAAATTAAAACAGTGATATAACAAATATATACAGGATAATGATAATCGCTTTTATTAAGATATTATATATATAACATAATAAGTAAGTTAATATATTGATACGACTAATGTTAAATAAAATAATCTATCCCCTTATTTAAAAACAGGGTATGAATTTTACATTTATATACATTATTCCAATGCACATGTTTTCAGATAAAAATAAAAAAACCATAATAATAAGGATATAATGTATTTTTCCTTATTATTATGGTTTTTTGTGTGATTAATTTGTTTTGGATTTATTGCTTTTCTTTTTATCCCGGCAATTTTCACAATACATTTTTTTCTCATTACTACGATTAATAAGAAAATAATCATTGCATTTTGGGCAGCATCTATACATTTTCATAGCACCATGGTGAAAAGATAATGAGAAATACAACGCTTCCAATAAGCTGTTAAATTTCCAGGTGAACTGACATTTTGCTGCATCAAAATAAGGTTGTAGGTCTTTAATATTGTGGTTTATCTCTTGGGCTACAAGATTTTTGGCTATTCCCAGCAACTCTTTTTTCATTTCATCTGTAAACTTTTCGAGATTTGGGGTGCCATAGTGTACTACTTTGTCTTTGGTACAACTCTTCATTTCCCCGACATTTTCCTCATAATAATTTATAAAGAAGACTATTTTTAGAATATCCTTCTTTATATTATCCGTATTTTGGCAAATATCAAAAAGTATTTTATTGGTATAATAAAGTTTATTTCTTATGTTATCTTCGATATTGGTAGTTTCAAGTTCTGCAATTTCATCTGATTTTTTTAGCTCTTTTTCCTCATATTTATCATATAAATTTATCTTGTATTCTTCGGAACAAAATGTATTATCATTATTATGTAATATTGAGACAAGTTCTGTCATTAGTTTTTCAGACTTTTCATACTCTCCTTTATAAAAGCCCAAACTATTATTATGATATAGGTACAGGTTATCAGTATGTATAAGACGATAATAATCATTTACATATGATGTGTATGTGAAACCATGCAATCTTATTTCTATTGGAGTAGCAAGAAGCAGTGTCATAGTAAGAGCAAGTATTTTTTCATAATCACATATTTCCTTTTTAGATAAAGCATCTAATAGCTCCACAGTTATTTTAAGCCGCTTTATTAGCTGAACTATATCGTCATAAGAAATTCGTTCATATGTAGTTATAGGCAATAAAAAGCCATATTCTTTCATTAAACTTATTAAGCTTTTTTTCTTGGAGTTGCTTTCATCTAATTTTGCGTTGAGAAATTCAGTAAGTATATTTATCTTTGCTTTCTCAGCACTTATAAACCCATTTGCTTCACTTGAAAAAGCAAAACGTCTTGTTGTATAATTCGAATTTGACATTAGTATGTTTCTTTTGGGTTCAAATATCAGAATTCTGTGTGGGTCATCATTTAATAAATTATGAAAATCCAACTCATTTTTTTCTGAAATATTACAAAGTATGTTGTCAAAGGCATAGTAAACAGGAAAAATTGTGTCAAAAGTTTGCAAATATTTTTCGTTAAGTTCATTTTCGGCGTTTTTCATATAAAGTACTCCTCCATTATGCATATAGAAACATTAAAAAACTTATAATTATTGAATTATTGATGATTTTAAATCATTTTACTGCAATTTTATTGTCTGTTATTTATGTAGATATTCTAATTTTGTAAATTTTACGGTTTTGCATTAAATTCAGATAAGTATTATAGTATAACTAGATTCAATGAATCCAATAAAATCAAAAAGGAGTAAAAAAAATGCTAACTACTATCTATCCAAAAAATTATTACGAATGTCCCGATGGTATCTACTATAACGGAGAACAATTCTCAAATGCCTATATTAGGGTAACAGACTATTACGAACAACAAAATGTAAATTCGTCTGTAAGTACTGTGTACCTTAATATTGCTTTTATCACAAAGCATAAATCCTACCAAGTGATGATACCCGCCTTTAAGCTTGACAAGGTTAATAAGTATGTCCCACTTGATTTCGTGTATTTTAACGCATCGGAGAGCAAAGTCAATAATTTTTTAATGTCAACGATACGTGCAACTATCATGAACGAAACACCAAAAAAGCAGTACAAGCTTGAACAAGGCTACAACGTTTTGAAGGTCAATACTTGTGAAAATAAGCAAACACTGTTTTTGTTCGGCAACCGAATAATAGGCAATGTCAGTAATATCAGTGAACAACTTGCTTGTCACGAAAGGAAATGTGTTCACTTTAAGTGCTCTCCTAAATATGAAAATGTAAATTTTATTCCATGGCTAGAAAAATTTGTTAATACCGAAACAATACCGAGTGTTCTTCTTATCGCTGCACTGGTTCCATTTGTAAGCCCGTTAATAAATGAAAAACGCCGCAATATGTTTTATTTCAATACATATATTTGTGGTAAAACAGGTTCTGGCAAGTCAGAGATAACCAAAATCCTTGTGGATTATTTTGAAGGGATGCCAAACATGGTCAATTTACAAAGCGACAGGGAGGCTATCAACCGTATATTTGAATATAAACATTGTTGCGTTGCCGTAGACGATCTTTGCGAATCTGTTTCAAATGAGGAAAAGCGCCGGAACGAAAAAAAGCTTCAGAGCTGCTCAAACAAAAGCAGATTGCTGGAAAAATTATACATGGCAACAAGATAATTGATAATCAAAGTATGCTGTTCTTTACCGGCGAATACTTACTTAACAGTCCAAGCACACTTAACCGCTGTCTTGTAGTAATGCTAGACAAAAATATAAATTGTAAGGATATCGCATGGTTAAAGGAAAATCAGCATATGTATCTTGAAATGATTCGTCAGTTTATTGAATGGATATGTGATAACTATAGCGATATAGAAACCTTTGTCAACCCCAAATTTCAAAAAATCTACACCAGCAGTAATGATGCAGTTTTATATTCTGGATATTATCGTGTTGAATCGATCAGTAAAATACTTTGTCACACGAGTACACTTTTTGTAGATTTTTTGAATGAAAAAAACATTATGAGGGAATTCTGTCACTCAAAATTAGCAACAATTTCAATCTGTCGATAAAAAAGCATATATCTCAAACGCTTGAGCTTATACGCCAAAAACCTGATGACCTATCGGTAAGATGTGTAAAAGATATATCTGATTTCATTTCGAAATCAGCAAATATATATTATGATATCGATGAGTTTTTCAGTCAGATTTATTCAGAGCCTGACCAACCGATCATCTATATAGATACCAATGAGAACAGCTTTGTAATAAGTGGAAAGCACTTGAAAACAATTACTACATATACTTTCTCGCCAAAAGCTATCGGTAAAATGCTTGAAACTTGTGGTGTACTTATTAAGTCGAACGGAAAAGAAAGAACTTATCCGATAAAAGGGCAAACATTTTATACCAAAAAGTTCTATCATATCAATATCGATGATCTGCAAACCTACTCAGATAATGATCTTATGTCCAATATACAACAAGCTCCAAAAACTAAAAAGTCCGAAAAAGCATGTAAACGTGAAGAAAAAAACAGAGAACTCTCTATTCTGGACTTTATTTAAACAGTATCTGTAGTTTTTTGACTTATATAATATTTAAATGGTATTATCCAGCCATATCTTATAAAAGGAGTGTTTAACATGAAAAAAGAAATCGAAGTACCAATTTATCTAAGACAAAACCTTACAATCGAAGAGGCAGCAATCTATTCGGGAATCGGTCAGAACAAGCTTAGGGAAATAACGTCTAATGAGAATTGTAATTTTGTGCTGTGGGTAGGCAATAAGAGGCTTATCAAACGCAAGCAGTTTGATAAGTTCATTGAAAATGCCTATTCCATATGAAAATTAAACAAAACCGGCCAACAGTCGTCTTAATTTTGAAAGGAGATGTTTACTATGACTCAAAAGCGAAAAGACAGTAGAGGCAGGGTGCTAAAAACAGGAGAAAGTGAACGCAAAAATGGCGGATATGATTATCGCTGGAGAACAAGGAACGGAAAACGTAGATCCATATATGCCCCGACTTTGGAGGAACTTCGTGAGAAAGAAAAAGATGTATCGTTTGATATTTGCAAAGGAATAGACCATGAGGCAAGAAATCTGCTCTTAAATGACATATACAACAACTGGAAACAACTTAAACGAGGACTTAAAGACAACACTTTACAGAACTATGTGTATATGTATGATATGTTTGTAAAACCCTATCTAGGACAGATGCATATTTCACAGATGCGCCATTCTGATGTGCGAAAGTTTTACAATACGCTATTTGTGGAACGGGGATTAAAGGTGTCTACCATAGATAACATACATACCGTACTGCATCAGGTTCTTGATCTTGCTGTACAAGACAGATATATAAGTTCAAATCCTTCTGACAATGCGCTTAAGGAACTAAAGCTTATGCACAACAACAATAATCAAAAGCATCATGCACTTACTTTTAAAGAGGAGACCATGTTTCTAAATTATCTCCGACAGAAGCCAAAGTATCAGCATTGGTATCCCATTTTTTCAATAATGCTGAAAACCGGACTGCGTGTCGGCAAGATTACGGGGCTTCGCTGGTGTGATATAGATCTTGAGAACGGTTTCATAAGTGTAAATCATACTCTTGTTTATTACAATCATCGCAAGAATGGTTGTTATTACAATATTCACACACCAAAGACAAAAGCAGGCTGCCGCAGTGTGCCAATAATGAAAGAGGTAACTGAAGCTCTGGAACAGGAAAAAATTTTTCAACAGATACTTGGATTGCAGTGTAATGCACAAATTCATGGATACACAGATTTTATCTTCATTAACAGATATGGCAATGTACATAATCAAGGTACGCTCAACAAAGCACTGCGGCGTATAATACGTGACTGCAATGAGGAGATAATCTCAAAATCCAAAGGCAAAACAGATTTACTCCTTTTGCCAAGATTCAGTTGTCATGCTCTCAGACACACTTTTGCTACAAGGCTTTGCGAAGCAGGGGTGAATATCAAGGTCATTCAGGATGTATTAGGTCATGCTGATTTTGATACAACAATGAATATCTACACCGAGGCAACTAAAGATCTGAAACATAAAGAATTTAAGTCTTTGGAAGAATTTTTAAACAGTAATATGAAAATTTAAGAGTAACAGAAAATCACCGATGTAAAGTTCCTACATCGGTGATTTTTATATAAGTTCTTATATGTTTAAAAATACGGGCGTAAATTGGGCGTAAATGGCGTAAATATTAATGCCTCAAGCCCCGATATTACGGCATTTTTCAGTCTAGTGACTTCATCGTCGGAAACAGCAAAACATCTCTGATAGCAGGTGAATTTGTCAAAAGCATTACAAGTCTGTCAATACCGTAACCAATACCGCCAGTAGGTGGCATACCGATTTCAAGAGCTCTGAGGAAGTCCTCGTCCGTTCTGTTAGCCTCTTCATCACCTTGACTAAGCATTTCTTCCTGAGCCGCAAATCTCTCACGCTGGTCAATAGGATCGTTCAACTCGGAATAAGCATTGCACATTTCCCATGTATTGATAAAAAGTTCAAATCTTTCCACATAATCAGGATTTTCAGGCTTTCTCTTTGTAAGCGGAGAAATCTCAACCGGGTGGTCCATAATAAATGTAGGCTGAATAAGATGCTCCTCAACAAATTCCTCAAAGAACAGATTGAGAATGTCTCCCCTCTTGTGTCTTGCCTCATATTCAACATGATGCTCGTCAGCAAGCTTTTTAGCCTCCTCATCAGTCTTAACCACAGAGAAATCCACGCCCGCATACTTCTTTACAGCATCAATCATGGTCATGCGCTCAAAAGG
>JBJERA010000175.1:0-7137 GCA_051882035.1 Hominimerdicola sp. | reverse complement strand
TAGACAAAGCCAAAGCCTCCGATGTTTTCCCCACCTCTTTTTTTACTGTAAAAAGGTCATCGCAAGGCTTAGTGTCCAAAGCCATTTGTTTCGTTTTTTCGCTGGCACATTCGTCAGCCAGCATTTCAAGGATTTTATGTAAATCCAATGCATCATAATATTTTTTATCCAATTTAACCACCTAAATAATTTTATAAAACTCCAATGCAGGAAAATTTCTTTTAAAATTATATCCCACATAATTCTCTGTAAATTCCGTTAATTTAAGCTGATATTTTTCGCTGATTTTAAATGAAAAAAGCCGTTCAAATTCCGTAAGAGCAATAAATCTCACAATATAAAGCAAAGTCCTGTCCATATCAAATCCGCAGTCGCCGTCCTCACCGCAATAGCAATCAGAACAAGTGAGATTATGCTCCTTAAAGCTGAAATACATTTTATCGTCCTCATATTTCAGACAGCTATGACACCCGATTAAATCAGGCATAAGCCCAATTTCACACAGCAGACGAAATTCAAAAACAGACTTCAAAAGCTCCATATCCTTTTCGCCCTCGTTAAGAAAGTAAAAAGTGTTCAAAGCAAGCCTCATTACCTCGTCACAGCCGCCGCTTTCAACCCTACAATAAAGCAAAAGCTCCGCAAAATAAGCCGCCAGAGCGGTCTTTTTTGCGTCAAGCCTTATATCATAAAATATCCTAATTGATTGACAACTGTTAAGATAATAATCGGTAATCCCTCTGGAATTTCTTTTTTCATCAAGACAAATTTCCGAATAAGAAAAAAGCTGAGTGCCTGACGAAGTTTTTGTACTCTTTCGTCCGCCTCTGACAAAAACGTCGATAACGCCCTTTTCAGCTGTCAGAACAGTAATAGATTTACTGCTTTCGCCCCTGTCCTTTTCTGCGATAATCAACGCCTTTAAGGTCGTCATCCTGCCTTTCTCCTTTACTCTCACGAACATAATTAATGTAATCGGCTATTTTTCCGCTTGTCATGAACTTTTCCCAGTTATCCATAATACAATCACCTCACAGCAGTATTATTTACGTCAGAAAAGTCTTTTATAAGCGGAAAAAAATTCATAAATTACATATTATGACAAGCCGAAATTTTTAATCATGCCCTCTCTGTTTCTCCAGCCCTCTTTTACTTTTACCCAGCATTGCAGATTAACTTTAATCTGGAAAAATTCTTCAAGTTCAGCACGAGCCTCACCGCCGATTTTTCTCAGCATCTGTCCGCCCTTGCCGATAATAATACCCTTATGAGATTCTCTCTCACAGAAAATAGTAGCTGTAACATCCATAATAGCCTCGCCGCTGCGATTATCACGCTCATTAATCTGCTCAATAGTTACAGCAATACCATGCGGAACTTCCTCGCTGAGATTTCTCAAAGCCTTTTCACGAATGATCTCCGCCATAATCACCTTTTCAGGCTGGTCAGTAAACTTATCGTCAGGGAAATAATGAGGACCTTCAACCGCATTTTCTCTCAGAACGTTCATAATAATATCAAGTCCGTCATTCTCTGTAACGCTAACAGGAATAACGTCAAGAAAATCATAAAGCTTTGAATACTCCGCAATAATTCCTATAAGTTGTTCCTTATCGTCAAGCAGGTCAATCTTATTCAGCACAAGAATAACCTTAGTTTTTCCTACCTTAAAAGTCTTAATAAGATTAGTTTCATTTTCAGATATTTTCTTTGTGCAGTCAGCCATAAGAATAATCAGGTCAACACCTGCAACCGACTCGTTCACAGCGTTAATCATATGTTCCGACAGCTTATTCTTTGCTTTGTGCATACCGGGAGTATCCATAAAAACAAACTGAGTATCACCCTCAGTAAGCACTCCCGTAATTTTAGTTCTTGTAGTCTGAGGCTTATCGCTTACCGCAGCAATCTTTTCTCCTACCAAAGCGTTCAGCAAAGAAGATTTTCCTGCGTTAGCCCTGCCTGCTATTGTAACGAATGCATTTTTGGAAATATTTTTAGTCATGTTTATTATCCTTATCTTTTTCATTATCGGCGGTCAGCACCCACAAAATCCATAAAACAACAGAAATTGCAAGCAAAATCAGCATAAAAATATTCTGCGAAAAATAGTCAAAAACCGCCCTAAATCCGTCCATATCCCAGAATACCGTAAACCCTACTGCCACAGAGCATAAAGCTACAACAAGCACTCCGCCTGCCGCTGCGTCCTTTGCCAGCTTTGCAAGCGGGTGCTTTTTCTCTCCGCATATAAGATTTACCGTACTTTCCACAGCTGTATTCACAGCCTCCAAAGCAATCACAAGGGCGATAGCCATATAAACCAAAGCTTTTTCATTGGTTTCAAGGTGAAAAAATCTCATGAAAAACAGCACATAAAATCCTGCTCCGACATGAAACCTCATATTACGCTCGTTTTTAACGCAGTAAAGCAATCCCTTCGCAGCATATCCAAAACCCTTGATAAATCTGCAAAAATTAGTCCTTATGTTCATGTTCGCCTACGAAAGTTGCGTCCCTTGAAATACCGAGATTTCCAAGAATAGCCTCTTCCTTCTCACGCATGATTCTCTCCTGCAACTTGCTCTCCTCATGGTCGTAGCCAAGAAGATGCAGCATAGAATGAACCGTAAGAAAACCAACCTCTCTTTCAAGAGAATGACCATAAATCTGAGCCTGCTTCAATGCAGTCTGCAAGCTGATAACAATATCTCCCAACAGATAAGCGCCCGTTTCATGATTTATGTCATATTCTCCGTTTTCTCCCAAAGGAAAAGAAAGAACGTCCGTAGAACGGTCAATCCCTCTATGCTCATTGTTGAGCTCATGAATAGTTTCATCATTTACAAAGGAAACTGAAACTTCAAAATCATGTTTAAATCGCTCATATTCAGCAACGGCATGGCAGCAGCGTCTTACCAAAAGCCTGATGCCCACAGGAATTTTTATTTCTGTTTGATTATTAGTAATTTGTACCTTAGCTTTGCCCATTGTTTTTCACATTCCTTTTGTCATATTTTTCATAGGCCATAATAATGTCCTGAACAAGCTTATGACGAACAACGTCCTTTTCGCTGAAACGATTAATTGCAATATCATCAATATCTTTAAGAACATTCATTGCCTGTATAAGTCCCGATTTTCTGGAATCGGGTAAATCTATCTGTGTTATATCGCCTGTAATAACTATCTTAGAGTTAAATCCCAGACGGGTTAAAAACATTTTCATCTGCTCACGGGTAGTATTCTGCGCCTCGTCAAGAATAATGAAACAATCATCAAGAGTTCTGCCTCGCATATAAGCAAGGGGTGCAACCTCAATACAGCCACGCTCCTGCTGTTTCGCAAAAGTTTCCGGTCCCAGCATTTCAAAAAGTGCGTCATAAAGCGGTCGCAAATACGGGTCAACCT
Organism: Hominimerdicola sp.; assembly: GCA_051882035.1. GTDB lineage: Bacteria > Bacillota > Clostridia > Oscillospirales > Ruminococcaceae > Hominimerdicola. The sequence continues at coordinate 3,726 of JBJERA010000175.1, read as the reverse complement.
TATTCTGCAAATCTCCCGGCAGAAATCCAAGCTTTTCGCCAGCCTCAACCGCAGGACGAGTAAGAATAATTTTCTCAACCTCGTGAGCCTTAAAAGCCTTAACCGCCATAGCTACGGCAAGATAAGTTTTTCCCGTTCCGGCAGGCCCAACTCCCAAAACAATAGTCTTTTTCTTGATTGCATTAATATACCTCTTCTGACCAAGAGTTTTAGGCTTGACGATTTTACCGGTCATTGTTACACATATTCCATCATCGGACATATGCTGAACCTCATACTGTTTTCCCTCTCTCACAAGAGAAAAAACATATCTGATAGTCTGTTCATTGATTTGCTCACCCTTATTAATCAATGTAATGAGAGCATTGACGGCTTCTCCTGCATTATAAACATTTTCTTCTTCTCCGGTAATTTTTATATCATCACCTCTGCCGAGAATAACCACGCCATATTCACGCTGAATGATATTGACATTTTCATCATAATTACCAAAAAGATTAAGAACTGTTTCAATTCTATCCACGTTTATAATTTTCTCCGCCATTAATGCACACCCATTCCATACAATTTATAAGAATATTATAACACAGTTTTCACCAAAAAGCAACTGAAACAAACTTTTTTAACATATTTTATTATTTGTTTACGAAGAATTCTACTTCTCGGCTCATAACGCCGTAGAGGGTATAGGTTACAGTCAATTTTGCACCTGTTTCTGTAATTTCTTCCTCCGATTGTCTGTCTTTTATTTCAAAGTTGCTAAGGAAATTTTCTTCATATCTGTAAGCTTTATCCCGAACAAGTTTCAAAGCCTGCTCCTCATCATAAATAGTTGTTTCAAATCCATATTCTTTAAGACAGAGTTTTTTTATTCCGATTGGAAGTTCCCGTCCAAAGAAATTGAGCTTGTTCTCGCTTTCTTCACTGGAATAATAGCCTTTCAGAGAATTTAAAAACAGCGGAATTTCAGCGTCAAAAAAAGTCAGAAAGTTCTTTTCGATAACATTATCCGTCACATATTCTTTTTCGTCCTCAAAAGGCTGTTCAAAGGTTACAGTCCGTTCAAAAGTTCCGTAAATCTGACCTTTTGAACGGACATAGCTTGTATCAACATCAATATTTTCCTTGCCGTCAATCCAAGTTGATTCTGTTTCTACAACCTCTCCGCTGACGATAATATCGCCCTTAGTCACTCCACAGCCTACTCCCAGAAGTACCTGTCCGCCAAAAACTTCAAGCTTTTCAATTACTCCGTTTTCGCAGGCAACAAGGTTTGTAGGCAGTCTTTCGTATTCAATTTTCGGCTTTTCAATTTCTTCCACCACGTCGATAATCAGCGAATTTCCCTTTATGGTTATTCCTGCCCATGAAATACCATTAACATTTTGTTTCAAAGCTCTTTCAACAACTACAAGATTTATATCAGGTATGTAACTTCCAGCCTTAATGCCCTCGTCCGCAAGCACGTCCATAACGCTTTTGCAGATAGCTTCATCATCGCACAGAACGTCGAACCTTAATGCAATATTTGATAAGTAAAGACAAAGTCCCAAAACAACAATACCGCCTGCAACAAAACCTATTCTACGCTTGAAAAATCTGAAAACATTAATCATGCCTTTTTGCTTTAAAACTTCCGTTTCGTAACCATTTTCAATGCAGAGTCTTTCAAATTCACCGCAGTATTCCACCGAAAGCGTAAGATACAGACAATCTTTTTTCTCACGCATATTTCTTACGGGGATTTTTTCCTTCATAACAAGTCTGTATAGCTTAGTATATCCTCCGCCTGTTACCTTGTAATTTTTATAGCCCAGAGTCATTGTTTCTTCCTCCTATTTTTCTCGCTCGCTTAGTTTTCTTGAAATAAGATTGACCGACTGTATCACTCCCCTGACCTCAACGCATTCAGTACAATAATTGGTAAGCTGTAAATTCTGCCCCCATATCTCCACCTCGAAAGAGCCTGTCAGTACCTTAGCCATAACCTCAGTACATTCAATAATCTGCTTGCAGTTTTCAATCATGCAAGCCTTATTATCCATTATACTTATATAGGAATTTAGATATAAAAGCTCTTTCATTTTGCCGAAAAAGCTGAAATCAGGTCTTGTCTGTTTCAAATTTAATACCTCCTGAAAATATTATGCGGTGTTTCCCTTTTAATTATATTATGAAAATCTCTGACATATACTGAAATATCAACACACTAAGAAAGGAAAAATTTCAATGTGCAAAAAAATTTTGAAAGAGCTTTTAATTTATCTTGCTGCCGCATTGGTTATATGGTACTGCTATATCCTTATATCCGACGGAGTAAAAATACATGATGCAGTTTCAAACGCAGTAAACCGCTGTCTGAATGTTATTATTCCATCACTGTTCGCATTTATGGCAATATCGGAAATTATTGCAGAAAGCGGGCTTTACTGTAAAATTTCCACACCATTTTCACCTTTGGCAAAATATATTCTGAAAATTCCCAAAGGGCTTTTTTTCGTATTTTTATTAGGCAATCTGGCAGGATACCCAATAGGTATAAAACTTCTTGCGTCAATGGTTCAAAAAGGGCAGATTTCCAAGCGTACAGCGGAAGTAATGTCATGCTACTGTTATTGCGGAGGTCCAGCTTTTTATTCGGGTGCGATAGGACTTGCAGTATTCGGAAATACAAAGGCTGGAATTGTAATTTTCTTATCAATAGTTATTTCAAATCTGCTTATTGGAATTATTATGGGAAGAATTTTCAAAATTAATGAAAAATCAGAAAGCGTAAAAATAAAATTTTCTCCCAATATGCTCACCGACTGCGTAATTTTAGCAGGAAAAAACCTTTTTTCTATATGTGTTCTTATAGTTTTCTTCTCAACAATTATGGCTACTGCGGAGCATTATCATATTTTTGAAAATCTCATTCAGGCGGGATTAACCGAAAATGAAACTGTCATCATAAAATCTGTACTTGAAATAACCTCTTTATCGGAACTTTTAGGACAGCCTTACAAGCTCTTGCCAATAACTGCGGCAGTATGCTCTTTCGGAGGACTTTGCATAATAATTCAGATTATTGCAATCAACAAAAATACTTTCTCTTTGAAAATGTTTTTGCTGACAAGACCTGTATGCGCATTATTCTCTGCTTTGATTTGCTGCGGGCTTTCAAAGGTCATGCTACCCTCCGCTCTGCCTTGTGCTGTACAATATAGTAACATTTTCGTCAAAACTGACAATTTAATCCCTTCGATTTGTTTAATATTAATGATTTTATTATTAAGTATTAAGAAAAGACTAGCATTTTCAAAACAAATGTGATATAATGTTACTGCAATAATTAAACTAGACGTAATATTGATTATTTTTATACTTTGTATTTAATTTTAAAAGGAGCTGCATACATATGGCATTTTTATCTAAAAAAAGTTATTTCGGCAATAAGATTCAGCCTTCTTGTTCATATTGCTTATATGGTAATCGTTCAAAGGAGGGCAATAAGGTTCTGTGCGAAATGCAGGGACTTGTAGAGGCTGATTACAGCTGTAAGAAATGGATTTATGACCCGATCAAGCGAGTTCCTCAAAAGCAGCTTAACATTCCTAATCAGGAAGATGATGTAATCTAAATAAATTTGCCCTGCATGGATTTGCAGGGCTTTTATTTTTAACTGGGAGGTATTTCACATGGTTCGACCGATTGTAAGAGATGTTTTATTTTTAAGCCGTAAGTCAC
>JBJERA010000174.1:0-7159 GCA_051882035.1 Hominimerdicola sp. | reverse complement strand
ATTGCCCTAATTTTTATTTCCTTTGTCGGTTTTGACTATTGCCAAATAAGTTGAAATATGATATAATACAGAAACAAATATAATATTGAAATACGGTTTGAAAAGTTTTACTTAGTAGATTAAAAGGGAATCCGGTTTAAATCCGGAACAACCGCCATTACTGTATTTGACGAGATATGAGCATATTTGCCATTGGGTTCATACCTGAGAAGGCTTGCTCTTTGCGGATTAAATTTCGCTAATCATAAGTCAGGATACCTGCCGTATTTTTTAGGTTTAACACAACTTTGGTGAGAAGAGTGCAACCGATTTATTGTTTGATAGTTGGCTTTGTAATATGTTTGTACTATTTTCATTTGCAAACAGCTCAAAGCTTGTTTTGTTGTGCATAATAAATCTGTTGTACTCTTTTGACCTTATGGTTAAAAGAGTTTTTTTGTTGTCTGATGTATTAAAGGATAGTTTTATGATTAAAGAAAAAAATATTGCTTGGGCGAAGGAGCAATTACAAATAAAACAGCAGGAAATCGGCAGACTTCCTAAAAAAGATGATTTTGACGAAACCACTCGTTCACGAATAAAAGCCTTTTTAGGACCATGGCCCAGAGCCTTAGAGGCAGCAGGTTTAAAAGAAGTAAAACCAAAACAAACAAATTTCTCAAAGGAGATGAATAAATCATAAGATTTTCTTCCTATCATCCCGTGGTGTCAGCAGTTTATTTTTTATCAGTATTACTTATCACAATGTTCAGCACCAATCCCCTTTTGCTTATAACAGCATTGTTCGGAGGAATATTGTTTTTTATTAAAACTCAAAAACATTTCCATTTTTTTAAAGAATTTGTTTTATATTTTATTTTGTTTATTCTTGTTGCTCTTACAAATCCGCTGTTTTCTCATAATGGAATCACACCGCTCTTTTTTATCAATGGTAATCCTATTACGCTTGAAGCAATTCTATACGGCGTTGATATAGCGATAATGTTAATTGCAGTAATTTTCTGGTTTAAATGCTTTAATCAGGTGATGACGCAAGATAAATTATTGTTTTTATTCGGAAAAATATCCCCTAAAATTTCGTTACTTCTTTCGTCGGCACTACGCTTTATACCGCTTTTAAAAAGGCAATCGGCTAAAATCCGCCATGAACAAAAAGCAATGGGATTATTTGTATCTGAGAGTTGGACGGATAAATTAAGAGGAACAATGAGAGTATATTCCGCTTTGATTACCTGGGCGCTTGAAAATGCTATTGATACGGGTGCTTCAATGAAAGCTCGTGGTTACGGACTTAAAGGAAGAACTCATTATTCGTTGTTTAGGTTCAGAACGTCAGATGCGTTATTGCTTACTCTAATTATAATTTTAGATATAATTGTAATTTTTGTATTAATGTCAGGTCATTTTGACTTTGAATTTTATCCGTCGATTTCCGCCTCGCCGATAACTAAGTATAATGTATTAGCGCTAATTTCATTTGCAATGCTGAGTTTTTTGCCATTTATTATTGAAATCAAGGAGGATTTTCAATGGAAATATTACAAGTCAAAAATCTGACTTTTCAATATCCTGAAAGCGAAAAAAAAGCACTGGATAATATAAATATTTCAATAAAACAAGGTGAATTTACAGTTATTTGCGGTGAGTCGGGTTGTGGAAAATCTACATTGTTAAGGATCTTAAAAAAAGAGCTTTCACCTTACGGTGAATTAAGCGGTGAAATTTTATATAATGGTACAAATTTATTAAAAATAGATGAACGTACAGCATCATCAGAAATCGGATTTGTTATGCAAAATCCCGAAAGCCAAATAGTAACCGATTCGGTTTGGCATGAATTAGCTTTTGGTTTAGAAAGTTTAGGATATGATACACAAATTATTCGACGAAGGGTTGCCGAAATGGCAAGCTATTTTGGCATTGAAGAATGGTTTCACAAAAATACAGATGAACTTTCAGGCGGTCAGAAACAGCTTTTAAATCTTGCGTCTGTAATGGCAATGCAGCCGAAAATACTTTTACTTGACGAGCCAACTGCACAGCTCGACCCGATTGCCGCCGCAAATTTCATTGCCACACTGCAAAAACTCAATCGTGAATCAGGTCTAACTATATTGATAATCGAACATCGTTTGGAAGAGGTATTTCCCATAGCCGACAAGGTTTTGCTTATTGACAGCGGAAAGCTTTTATTTGACGGCATTCCACGCAAAATCAGTACATTTTTCAAAAAACAGCCATTGCACCCAATGATAGCAGGTATTCCTGCGGCAATGCGTATTTTCGGATTGCTGAAAGGTGACGGCGACTGCCCTATTACCGTCAGAGAAGGACGTAATTATATTACTGAAAATTTTGGCAATCAGACAGATACATTAAAAACTCGTCCCTATAATCACTGTAATGAAAAGGCAGTAGAACTTAAAGAAGTGTGGTTTAGGTATGAACGTGACTTGCCTGATGTAATGAAAGGTGTATCACTGACTATTTATCATGGAGAACATTTTTGTATTCTTGGTGGAAATGGTGCAGGAAAATCCACAACTCTTAATGTTATTACCGGAGTTTTCAAAGCTTATCGTGGAAAAATTTTGATTAATAATAAGAAAATAAACGATTACTCTAATAATTCACTGTATATAAAAAATGTAGCTTTTTTGCCTCAAAATCCTCAGACAGTTTTTATTGCAAACACTGTAAAGGAAGATTTGCTGGAAACTTGCAAAACGATGAAATACAAGGCGGACGAATCTGAGGAGAAAATTACTGAGATTTGCCAAAAACTCAATATAACTCACCTGCTCCAAATGCACCCATATGATTTAAGCGGCGGTGAACAGCAAAAGGCAGCGCTTGCAAAAGTACTTTTATTAGAGCCAAAAATTTTATTGCTTGATGAGCCGACAAAAGGTATTGACGCTTACTCCAAAAACGCTTTGTCAGAAATTTTAAAGCAATTAAAAAAAGAAGGCATGACGATTATAACCGTAACTCATGATGTGGAATTTGCCGCTGCAAATGCTGACAGATGCGGAATGTTCTTTGACGGCGAACTTGTGTCAAACGATACACCTGCCGTATTTTTCTCCGAAAATAGTTTTTACACTACTGCCGCAAACCGCATTTCAAGAGATTATTTCAAAAATGCGGTGCTGTGCGAAGAAGTTGCAGAACTTTGCAAACTTAACGGCAGAAAGGCTGTGAAAGTAAATGATTAAGAATAAAAATCCCGTTACCGTTCTTATTTTGCTTTTAACAATTCCTGCGGTTGTGTTGATCGGTTCTTTAATTTTCAAGGAAAAATATTACGCATGGATTTCCATGTGCGTGGCTGTCCTTTCCTGTCTGCCTTTGTTTTACTGCTTTGAGAGAAAAGACAGTTCCTCAAAAGAAATGACAGTGTTAGCAGTAATGATTGCCATATCAGTTGCAGGAAGATTTATCTTTGCATGGTTACCGGGTTTTAAGCCGATAACAGCTATAACCTTAATTACTGCAATTATGCTGGGCAAAGAGGCGGGCTTTGTTGTAGGTTCTCTCTCAGCTGTTGTATCAAATTTTTATTTTGGTCAGGGTCCGTGGACTCCTTTTCAGATGTTTGCGTGGGGATTTATCGGATTTATAGCAGGCTTACTTGCTAAACCGTTTAAAAAAAATAAAATTGCACTTTGCATTTTCGGTGCAGTTGCAGGTATTCTTTACTCGTTGACAATGGACATATGGACAACTCTTTGGGCTGACGGCAGCTTTAATATGTCAAGATACATTGCCGCATTGGTAACTTCACTTCCAGTAACAGTTGAATACGCTGTATCAAATATCATATTTCTATTGCTTTTATCCAAACCTATTGGACAAAAGCTTAAACGCATCAAAAAGAAATATGGTTTGTTTATTTCATAATAATCAGTTCAAAATCAGGAAAACCCTGTTTTGATAAATATTTAAGGAAAGAGGTCTTTTTAAATGAAAAAAATACTTGCAGGAACTATATCAATACTTATGATGTTCGGAACTTCCGCACTCCCAGCATTTGCTGATGCAAATGAACAGGCAAACGTATATGTAACAATTTCCGACAGCACAGGAAAACTGGCGCTTGCTCAGGAAGAAATTACAGTTACAGATATTGATAATGATGATAAGCTTACCATTAATGACGCACTATATGCGACTCATGAAGCTAAATATAACGGCGGAGCAGCTGAAGGATACGAATCCGCTGAAACAACGTATGGTCTTTCTCTGAATAAACTCTGGGGAACAGCAAACGGTGGAAGCTATGGATACCGTGTGAATAACCTGTATGCAATGAGCCTTGCTGATGAAATCAACGAGGGAGATTACATTAATGCTTATGTTTATACTGACCTTACAGCTTGGTCTGACAAATATTCCTATTTTGATGTAAACACAGCAACTGTCGAAGCAGGCGAAAGCATCACTCTTACGCTTACTTATGAAGATTATGACAGCGACTATAATCCTATTACTGTTCCAGCAGAAAATGCAACAATTACATTAAACGGAGAAACAACAGAATACAAAACCGACTCTGATGGTAAAGTTACATTTTCTATTGCAGACGAAGGTGAATATATAATAAGTGCTGTTTCAGATGCAATAATTCTTGTTCCGCCTGTATGCAAGGCTGCTGTATCCGCAAATAGGGATTCTTCAAATACCGACAGCACAAATTCTGATTCAGCAATTACAAGCTCAACCACAACAAGTTCCAATTCTTCAAACACCAATAACTCAAACAATACAAATGGCGTTACAGCTAAAACTAACTCAACAATTTCAAGCACAGCAAATTCAGAAAATGCCCAGACCGGTGTTTCTACAAATTTTTTCGGACTCCCTGCACTATCATTGGTTACATTATCGGGTGCGATTGTGCTTGTAAAGAAAAATAAATCTGATGAGAAATAAGTTTTTTAAATGTGCTATATGCTGCCTTGCTTTTTTTATGCTGTTTATCAATGTTATACCTGTTTCAGCAGAAAACAGCACCCATGACTCGCAAAATATTATTAACAACATTATTAACTACAAACTTAAAGAGTCAGGAGCATCAGATATTCAGCAATGGATAGACAGCACTCTCACAGAAAAAGCAGGAATTTCTTCTGAATGGTATATTCTTGCTTTAAGTCAAAGCGGAGAATATAATTTTTCATCTTACGAAAATGCATTATTGAATTATCTTAATGAAAATGAAGTATCCTCTGCTGCCTCACGGCAAAAATATGCGCTTGCTCTTATTGCTGTTGGCAATGATGATGAATATATTTATAATACATTAAATGATTCTATTGGTCAGCTTGGCTTAATGAGCTGGATATACGGTCTGCATTTGCTGAATAACGGATATAGCAGTGATAGTTACTCATTAGAACAAGTAAAAGATACGTTGCTGTCATTACAGCTTGATGACGGAGGTTGGACTGTTACAGGAACAAGTGGTGAAGTTGATGCAACCGCTATGGCAATTCAGGCATTAGCGCCTTATTATGATGAAGAATATATACAAATCGCAATAGACAATGCACTTAATCTGTTATCTTCCCGTCAGCAGGAAAACGGTGATTATGCCAGCTATGGAGTAAATAATCCCGAAAGTACTGCACAGGTTCTTATTGCACTCAGTTCATTGGGAATTGACTGTAAAACCGATAGCCGTTTCATAAAAAACGGTAATACTCTGTTTGACGGAATAGAACAATACCGTCTTTCAGACGGTAGCTACTGTCACAGCATAGGCGGTGAATATAATGAAATTTCAACTGTCCAAGTGTTCTATTCAATGGTTTCATATCAGCGAATGAAAAATGGGCAGACAAATATAAATATTTTAGATGAAGTAAACTTGCCAGATGATAGCAGCCCGAATAGTTCTGATATTTCTATATCTACTTATGAAAATGAACAGAAAACTACTACAAGTCAAGCAATTTCAAGTAACATCGAAAATAATTATGCTGAACAAAAAAACAGCGGTAGTTATAAGCTTTGGGTATGTCTTGCAATCATAATTCTATCAGGAGGTATTTGTATTGCTTTGTTCTGTACAAAAAAGCGTAATATAAATAACTTTATTATTGTGCTTACCTTGACTGGTATTGCAATTATCATTGTACTTGTAACTGATTTTCAGACTGCCGATGAATATTACAATAATGCTGATAAAGCCAAAGAAAACTCTATCGGAACTGTTACAATTACAATAAGGTGTGACACTATTATCGGTAAGAGCAATAAAGAGTATATTCCTGAAGACGGTATTATTCTCGAAGTTAGCGAAATAGAAATTGAAGAAGGTGAAACAGTTTACGATGTTCTTTCAGAGATTACTGCAAAAAAGAAAATTCACATTGAAACAACCGGTAATTCCGATTCAATATATGTGCAAGGAATTTCCAACATTTACGAATTTGATTTTGGAGATTTATCCGGATGGATATATTGCGTAAACGGTGAAAAAGCCTCTGTAAGTTGCAGTGATTATAAGCTTTCTGACGGAGATGAAATTGAATGGCTGTATACCTGCAAGCTTGGCGAAGATATCTCATAAAAAATTTGCATTGTCCTCTATTATGGTAGAGAACAATGCTTTTTTATATGGCTTATATATACAATTCATTTGAAAAAATTATAAAGTCCTAATACAAATACAATAAACACAATTATAGGAAGGACATAAGTCATGTAACCTCTCATGAACTTTTTTACCTTCAAACCTTTGCCCTGATTAGCCTCGTTCATAAAATTGTCCCAGCCCCATCCTTTTTTGCTTACACAGAAAAGGATAAATACAAGCGAACCTAATGGAAGAATCAGATTGCTTACAATAAAATCTTCAAAATCCATAATATTTGTACCTTCACCTAGCGGCTGTATTTTGCTGAGTACATTAAATCCCAGTGCACAAGGCAGTGACAATACAAACATAAGTATGCCATTAATAATGCAGGCTTTCTTTCTGCTTATATTGAAAACATCAATAGTGCAGGCAATAATCCCCTCAAAAACAGTAAGAACAGTTGAAAGTGCTGCAAAAGAAAGGAAAATAAAAAACAAGCTTCCCCACAATCTTCCCATAGGAATATTATTGAAAATATTAGGAAGAGTAATGAAAATCAACTTGGGACCGCTG
>JBJERA010000173.1:0-7178 GCA_051882035.1 Hominimerdicola sp. | reverse complement strand
AATTTTGATTATTTTACCACTACGCTGTCTATTTCTCCGTATAAAAATGCACAGAAGCTTAATGAGATTTCTGCTGAGCTTGGGGAGATCTATGGAGTAAAATCGTTGCCTGCGGACTTTAAAAAGCGTGAAGGATACAAGCGTTCCATTCAGCTTTCAGCGGATTACGGACTTTATAGGCAGGATTATTGCGGGTGTGTTTTTTCTCAGCAGGAGAGAAATAATTTGAATATTTAATTAAGAGGTAGGCGCTATAAAAAGAATTTGCGAATTTTTTGTAGCTTATTGTGAAATTTAGATAAATGAATGTGACAAATTTGTGTAAAACGTAAATTGCAAAATGGTTAAAACTATGCTACAATAAAGTAACAATATAATTATATATTGGATATCCAAAATTAAAACAAAAGAGGAGGAAATTTTCATGAAAATTTCTAAGATTTTTGCAGGTATGTCAGCTGCAGCTATGATTGCTGCTATTACTATTCCTGTAAGCGCTGCAAACAGCTTGGATTCTGTTACAGTAGACTCAAGCTCAAAGCCTGACGGTTCCGGTCACAACTATATTATTGATCCTATCGCTGACGTTGAAGGCATTACTGCTGATAACGCTGCTTATGTTGACAAGATTGTTGTTGATTTGACATGTGAGGCTTACTTTAATGGTACAATCGGCGGTAACACAGTTTCTGCAAGCGGTTGGGCTAATGCAGGTCAGCTTGATGCATCTGATGTAGCTGATGTTGGTTTGCTTTCCTGGACATGGGATGACATTGGCGGTCTTTTGGTTGAAGACGGCACAGCAAACGTACAGGTTCAGATTTGGTGGATGAACGCTATCGGTGACGATGAAGTAGGTTATACTCCTGCAACTGTTACTATTGACAGCATTTCTTTCTATGATGTACAGGGTAACCTTATTGGTTCTCTTTCAGCTGATAATATAGAGGATATTGACCCAGAGGAAACAACAACTACTACTGAAGATGTAACAACTACAACTACAACAGCTGCTGCTGAGACTACAACTACAACAACTACAACAGCTGCTACTACAACTACTAAGGCAACAACTACAACAAAGGCTGGCGGTGCTGCTACTACAACTAAGGCTGCTGCAACAACATCTGCTGCTGCAGGTTCTACAACTAACGCTGCAACAGGTTCAAGCGCTTCTGCTGCTTTCGCTGCTGCTGGTGTAGCTCTTGCTGGTGCTGCAATCGTTGCTGCTAAGAAGAATAAGTAATAAACAATAACAATTTATTTGTGATTTATTACATAAGTCCTGCTTGTTTTAGAGCAGGACTTTTTCTTTACAAAATTTAAGGCAACACCGCACAACTACCGCCTAACGGCTTTGTGTACGTCTAACTTGCCAATTTTCCGTCATCTTGCACAGAAACTCCTTGAAATACGCAAGTATTCCTGCGTCGTTTCTATACAATCTGACGAAAAATTTTCTGCGTTATCCATACACAATAGTTGTGCGGTGTTGCCTTAATAATTTAGATATAATCAAATGCACGAAAATCCTGATTTTGAGAATATAAGATGGTTTATAAATAAGAACCGCATAAAAATGATTGAATTTCAGAATATTTTAAATAAAATGTGATTTTTGGAGAGAAAAAAGGGTCTGTTGCAAGTTAACAATAATTTCATAAAATTAAACGGGCGGTCAAAGACCGCCCCTATATTATATGCGTATTTACGCCTTTTTAGATGTAGGGGCGACCTGTGGTCGCCCGAATTTGTTAGGAAATTAAGACTGTGCAACAGCCCTTACTTATTTATTAGAATTATCATCGGAATTTTTGCTTAGAGAAATTTTGCTTTCAAGCATTGCCGCTGCTTTATTTTCCATTTTTGGTCTTGCAAGCTTTGCCTCAAACCAGAAAGTTGAGCCTTTGCCTTCCTCCGACTGAACTCCGAATGCAAAGCCATGCTTTTTAAGAATTTCTTTGCAAATTGAAAGTCCCAAACCGGTTCCCACAACTTCTCTTTTGTATTTTGCATCACGATAATACCGGTCGAAAACTAATGGCAGAAGTTCCTTTGAAATGCCCTTGCCATGGTCGATGACCTCAATTCGGACACAGTCCTCTTTGTTAATTTGCTTGATTCTTATATATTTGTCTTCACCGCTGTAATTAATAGCGTTGTTGATGAAGTTATAAATAACCTGGTCGAGCTTTTCGATGTCCGCAGAAATAATTCTGTCGCTGTCGGGAATATACTGAATATCAAAGCCGTCGTTCTCAATAACGAGAGCATATCTAGTCATGCAGTCGTTGATTTTATCCACAATGGAGAAATCTGTAATGTTCAGCTCCATATTTCCCGATTCAAGCTTTGAAAGTTCAAGAATATTATTCACGAGGTTTGTAAGTCTGTCTGCCTCATCAATGATAACCTGAATATGCTCCTGTCTTTTCTGCGGATTTTCTCCCGAAAAGTCCCTTATCATTTCGGCATAAGCCTTTACCATTGTAAGTGGAGTTCGCAAATCATGGGAAATATTTGCAATCAGGTCTTTTCGTAAGTCCGTCACCTTGCGTATTTCATTCTTGGCATTGTTCAAAACGCTGGAAAGTTCCTCAATTTCAAGATAGCCTTCGCCGTTGAATTCAACATTGTAATCGCCTTCGCCGAATTTTTTCGCTGTAACGGTCATGTCTGAAATCGGTTTTGCAAGCCGTTTAGAAATGAACATTGTAACAATAAACGCAAGTTCAAAAAGAATAATTGTAATGTAAATAAGCTGTTCCCTTATAATATTTACGGTGGAGTCAATAGGTTCAATGGAACTTTCGATAAACAGATAAGCCTGATGCTCATAGCCTTTTTCGTAGATTCTTGTACAATAAAATATCTCTCGGCTGGAAAAATATTCGCTTTTTATCGTTTTGGTATAATAATCTTGGTCGGATTTATTCAGCTCCGCCTTAATTTTGAAAAGTTCTATGGAATAATTGTTCTGAATATCATTATAAAGCGTTGAATATGAACCAAGATTATTTTCGCTTCCTACAACATTTCCCATTTCGTCAGTGATCACAATACAGAAATTATTTTCAAATGCCAGTCGCCGGTTGGTTCTTTGAGAATGATCTGTACCAAAATCTTGTATAATCTGATTAGCCGCATTGGTAATATCACGAATTTTGGCTGAACGATAATAACTGTCCAAAAGAAGATACTGGAACACCCATATAAGTACCAGTATAAACACTGTGAAAAACATGAAATACATCCAAACATAGGAACGCAGAGTGGGTCTTTTAAAGCTTTGTTCCTTTGGAACTTCAACCTTTTTACTGGATTTTTTCAAACTTGTATCCCATTCCTCTCAGCGTAACGATAAGGTTGCGGTAAGGTCCAAGGCTATTTCTGAGCATTTTAATATGCGTGTCAACGGTTCTGTCATCGCCGTAAAAGTCAAAGCCCCATACCTCCTCCAAAAGCTTTTCTCTTGAAAGAGCAATATTCATATTGCGTACAAGGTAAAATAGCAAGTCATACTCTTTTGGAGTCATAGCTACCTTATTTCCGTCAATAGTTACCTCACGAGCTGTAAAATTAATCACCAGACCCTTGTAAGTAATAACGTCCTCCATGTTTTGTGAAGCATTGGCACGGTTAAGTACAGCTTTGATTCTTGCCATAAGCTCTTTCGGAGAGAACGGCTTTACGACATAGTCGTCAATGCCGATTTCAAAGCCGAAAAGCTTGTCATATTCCTCGCCTCGTGCAGAGAGCATAATAACAGGGATTTTCTTGAATTTGCGGATTTCCTTGCAGGCGGAAAAACCGTCAAGCTTAGGCATCATAACGTCCATGATAATCAAATCGAAATCTTCTTTTTTTACCATTTCAACGGCGTCCATGCCGTCCTCAGCCTGAGCAACCTCATAACCGCTGAATTCTGCATATTCCTTAATAATTTCACGAATTTTAATTTCATCGTCAACAACCAAAATTTTAGCCATAAACATTCCTCCCGAAATTCTTATTCCTGATAACATGATACCCTATATTTGTGTAGATAATGTGACAGAATGAGGAATTTTAATAATTTGCAGTTTCAATTATTCTTCATCGTCTGCTTTGTCCTTATGTATCAAATGGTAAATGAAGTAAAACGCACAGTTTATTATCATAAGCACGCCTCCGGAAATGTGTGCCAATGAATTTTCTTTCACTTCTTTAAAATGCTCCACACGAAGAAAGGTAACAGCAAGTATAAATGCTCCTGCTATGCCGAATGCACAGAAAAGAACTTTTCCGCTTTTTGTATCATTAATACGGTCATAAGCATTGTGCGTAATTGTGTAAATTGAAAAAACAGTCACTGAAGTCCAAGTGGTAATAATTAACTCAGCATATGGAGTTATATAATCATTTATATCCTCCAGAAAGGTAAGCACCGCCAGCACGATAATCGCTGTTAAATACGCAAACATAAAGCCTCTGCCCCTTGAAAGTATCTGCATTTCATCATAGTGTTTTTCGCAGGTTTCAAACTTAGTTTTTTTCATATAAATCTTCTCCTTTTCGTATCAAAATATAACTTATAAATTTATTAATCTTCCCAAAACAGCTCGTCAAGAGTTTTGTCAAGCGTCTTGCATATGGCTATGCAAAGCTTGATTGTAGGGTTGTAGTCGCCGCTTTCTATGGCATTCATGGTCTGTCTTGAAATTCCGATTTTTTCTGCAAGCTCTTTCTGCGACATATCTTTTAATGCCCTAGCGGATTTAAGTTTCAGATTTTTACTCATCTTCTGCCTCCTCTCACAAGACATAGTGTATCATATTATTTTCATAATGTCAAGTATATACGACATAATTTTTTGAAATATTTTTCTTGACAAGTGTCAAAAAAAATGATATTATATCATTATTATAGAAAGTTTTTGGTAAACAGGAAAGGAATGATTTTATGACTGACAGAGATACGGCGGTTAACGGTAATAAGTTTGATATAACCAAAAGATATACGCTTGGGGAGGAGATTTTTAATTCCGTTTCACATGGTACGGGCGGACTTCTGGCTATTGCGGGAACGGCAGTTCTTATTGTATTTGCGGCGATTTATTCAAATGCGTGGGGAGTAGTAAGCTCGGCAATTTATGGAGCGTCGCTTATTATTCTTTATACAATGTCAACTCTTTATCATGCAATTACTAATGAAAAGGCAAAAAAGTTTTTCAGAATAATGGACCACAACACCATTTTTGTGCTGATTGCGGGAACGTATACTCCCATTACTCTTGTTCCGTTAAGAGGAGCACTTGGTTGGGTGCTTTTCGGAATTGTGTGGGGAGCAACTATTCTTGGAATTGTACTTAACTCCATTGATTTGGAGAAATTCCGCAAACCGTCAGTGGTGTGCTATATTGCAATGGGATGGGTTATACTAATCGCAATAAAGCCCATGCTGCAAACAGTAAATACAACATCGCTGTGGTTTATTCTTATCGGCGGACTGTTTTACATGATCGGCGTTCCGTTTTATGTTAAGAAAGGGAAGAAATACTTCCATTCGGTATGGCATTTGTTTACGGTAGCGGGAAGTATATTCCACTATTTTGCAATACTTATGATTATAATTAAAGACGGTAAATAAAATATTTTATAATGAAAAACGGGCGAATGTAATATTCGTCCGTTTTTGGCATATATTAATACTTTTTCAGTCTGCGGATATACTCAAATGTATAATTCTCACCCTTGCATTTTAACATTCGCAAAAGTTTTTCGATTAAATCAGAAGTTTCAGGATGAATGACTCTTCTGCCTTTCGCTTTCATAAAATATTCCAGCGGAGAAGCATCGGTGTAGTTTTCTTTCATGTAAATTTTGCTGGCGGCAACTCGGTCGCAGAACATTTCTTTTACATACTTTAACGGCATTTTTACCGGTGAAAGAACTTTGGTTACTGTGCTGTAATCGGTCCAGTATTCAAAATGATGCTTGTTTCTGCCTTTGTGGTGCATCCAGCCACGAGAATATCCGTTAATCTCTCGTTCTTCTTCGTGGGGCGAGCGATTGCCTTGATAATATTTTATTCCACCTAAAAATTCTTCCGGAGAATATTTGGACAAGTCATGGGTAAGTCCCTGCAACGGTATCCCAGCCTTTATGCAGTTTTTCATAACCTCATGACGATGTTTTGCAACAGTTTTAAAGTGTTTAAAAGCCTTAACCAAGCTTTGCATCTCCTTGCTGTGTTAAATCTGTTTAAATTATATCATTTTTTATATGAAAATTCAAGTCAGTTTAATGATTATAGTCTGAATGTAAATTTTAAATTGTTAATAATTTGTGATTTTATGTCAGAAAATCTGCAATTACTCTTTCTATTTCTCCCATTTTTCCAAAAAACAGACGCTTTTTTATACATTTTTCATAAAAATATGATTTTTTTGGTCTTAGTACTTGCAAAATCATTATGTATATGATATAATAATTTTCATAAACGTGAAATTGAAAAGCTAAAATATTTTTATTTATTCCAGTATAAATTTTTTTGCTTTTTAGTTTTGCTTTACAGCTATAATTTAAAGAGATGGGAGTTTTTAACATGGCATTGAACAATGCATACCTTGAAAAGGTTTACGAGCAGGTTGAAAAGAGAAATCCTAATGAAAAGGAATTCTTGCAGGCAGTATATGAGGTTCTTGAAAGCCTTATTCCTGTTGTAGAGAAGAGACCTGACATCGTTGAGGCTGGTATTATCGACAGAATCGTTGAGCCTGAGAGACAGATTATTTTCCGTGTGCCTTGGGTTGACGATAACGGCAAGGTTCAGGTAAACAGAGGTTTCAGAGTTCAGTTCAACTCAGCTATCGGACCTTACAAGGGTGGTATCAGACTTCACCCTTCCGTATGCGCATCAGTAATTAAGTTCCTCGGCTTCGAGCAGATTTTCAAGAACAGCCTTACAGGTCTTCCAATCGGCGGCGGTAAGGGCGGCTCCGACTTTGACCCTAAGGGCAAGAGCGACGGAGAAGTTATGAGATTCTGCCAGAGCTTTATGACAGAGCTTTCCAAGCACATTGGTGCAGACACAGACGTTCCTGCAGGTGACATCGGTACAGGTGCAAGAGAAATCGGTTATATGTACGGTCAGTATAAGAGACTCAGAAACGAGTTTACAGGCGTTCTTACCGGTAA
>JBJERA010000172.1:0-7180 GCA_051882035.1 Hominimerdicola sp. | reverse complement strand
CAGTATGGTTGAGACCAGACTGGCGATAACAGCTATTATAATTGTATTTATCAGGGAAGATATAATTATCTCATTATTAAACAAACGCTTGTACCATTCAAGGGTAAAACCGCTGAACACCGAACGGCTTTTTGTTTCATTGAATGAAAAAACAATAAGCACAAAAATTGGCACATAAAGAAATGTCAGCACCAGCCACATATAAATTTTTCCAAGCTTTTTCATTGATACCCTCCTAAATAAGCACCTGGTCGTCAGGGCTGAACTGGTTCATTACCGTCATTATAACAAGTATTATAACCATAAGCACCATTGAAATTGCCGCTCCCAGATGAGGGTTATAGGAATTTCCTAGAAACTGCATTTCAATAAGGTCGCCTATAAGCAGATTTGAACCGCCGCCCAACATTCTTGAAATAATAAATGTGGAAATAGCAGGAACAAAAACCATCGTAATGCCTGACGTTATTCCTGGCAGACTAAGCGGTACTATTACCTTAAAAACTATTGTGGGAAAATTACATCCCAAATCGGCAGCAGCTTCAATAACACTTTTATCAATTTTCTCCATAACCGAATAAAGTGGAAGAATCATAAAAGGCAGATAATTATAAACCATTCCAAGGACAACTGCACCGGAGGTGTTTATCAGCTTGTAAGGTCCTAATCCGAAAAGTCCCAGAAAATTATTTATAATTCCGTTGTTGCCGAGCAAGGTCATCCATGCATAAGTTCTAAGTAGAAAATTCATCCACATTGGTAACATAAAGAGCATAAGCATCGTGCCTTGCTTGTGTTTCTCCATTCGTGAAAGCATAAACGAAACAGGATATGCTACCACAAGACATATAGCTGTGGCGATTACCGAAAGCCATATGGAACGAACAAAAATATTTGCATACTGTCCCACATCGGAAACGTGCTGTATGGTAAATGTACCGCTATCGGTCGTAAAGGCAAAATATGCAACCATAAGCAGCGGAACAAGAATAAAAATAATCATCCATACAAGATAAGGAACGGATAATACTTTCAGTTTCATCAATTCATATCCTCCGATTTCTTCATAATGTGAATGTCGTATGGGTCAAAATCCATTCCGATCATAGTGCCTACCGGTTCATACTTTGTGGAATGGATAATCCATTTATGGTCAACGCCGTCCACAATCATTTCGTAGTGAACGCCTTTAAAAACCACTGATTCCACAATACCTGTAAGTTTTGCTTTGTCGGCAGGAATAATTCTGACATCTTCGGGACGAATTACGACGTCAACTGTTTCATTAGGCGAAAAACCTTTGTCTACGCATTCAAAACGCCTGCCGGTAAATTCAACAACGCAGTCCTCTGGCATACAGCCGTTTATAATGTTGCTTTCACCAATAAAGTCAGCAACAAAAGCGTTTACAGGCTCATTATAAATATCCGTAGGAGAACCAATCTGCTGTATATGACCGTTATTCATAACCACAACCGTATCGCTCATAGTCAGAGCTTCTTCCTGGTCATGAGTAACATAGACAAATGTAAGTTCAAGCGCCTGCTGAATTTTTCTCAGCTCCGTCTGCATTTCTTTTCTGAGTTTCAGGTCGAGAGCGCCGAGAGGCTCGTCCAACAGAAGAACCTTTGGGTGATTAACAAGCGCTCTTGCAATAGCGACTCTTTGCTGCTGGCCGCCCGAAAGACGGTTTATGGAACGTTTTTCAAAGCCTTTCAGATTAACAAGTTCCAGCATTTCTCCGACACGCTTTAAAACTTCTTTTTCAGGGAGTTTTTTTACCCTCAAACCGAATGCGATATTTTCATATACATTCAGATGAGGGAAAAGAGCGTATTTCTGAAATACCGTATTCACATTTCTTTTATGAGGTGGAAGGGAATTAATTCTTTTTCCGTCAAAGATAACATCTCCGCTGGTAGGTTCAAGAAATCCGCCGATTATACGCAGAGTTGTAGTTTTTCCGCAGCCGGACGGGCCTAAAAAGGTAACAAATTCTTTGTCTTTTATGTCAAGGCTGATATTTTTTAAAATGCGGTCGTCCTCAAAATCAACCACAATATTTTTTAAGCTAACAATATTGTCCATTTTTCGACAATTCCTTTCACTGTGAAATAACTGGGGAAATCCGTAAAATTTCTACGGGTACAAACAGTATTTACGCACAATTGAAATTATATCATATTCCTGCATAAAAATCAATGAATTTACTGAATGATACAAATTTTTTATTCAAGCTCCACAATTTCGTTATATAAATCAGCATAACGACCATTTTCTGCTAAAAGTTCTTCGTGAGTTCCACGCTCTATTATCCGTCCTTTTTCAAGTACCATTGTAGCGTTGGATTTGCGGACGGTAGAAAGTCGGTGAGCTATAACAAAAGTAGTACGGTTTTCCATAAGTGCGTCCATACCTTCTTCAATGTGTCGCTCGGTTCGTGTATCCACAGAGCTTGTTGCTTCGTCAAGAATTAAAATCGGGGCTTTTGAAATAGCCGCTCGTGCAATATTAAGAAGCTGTCGCTGACCTTGTGAAAGGTTTGCTCCGTCATTTTCAAGAACAGTATCATAACCATTTTCCAACTGCTCGATAAACGAATGAGCTGAGGCAATCTTTGCCGCCTCTATTACTTCTTCATCATCAGCGTCAAGTCTGCCGTAACGAATATTTTCTCGCACCGTTCCTGTGAAAAGGTGAGTGTCCTGCAAAACCATAGCAATGTTGGAACGCAGAAAAGCACGGTCGATTTTTTCAATTTCTACACCGTCAATGGTAATTGTGCCATCTTGAATATCATAGAAACGTGACAGAAGATTTGTCACTGTTGTTTTGCCTGCTCCGGTCGAACCGACAAAAGCAATTTTCTGTCCCGGTTTTGCGTAAAGAGAAATATCATGCAGAACCGTTACGTCAGGCGTATAGCCGAAATTTACATGGTCAAGAACAACATGACCGTGAATTTTGTCCATTGGAACCGTATCAGAGTCAGGTTCTTCCGATTGCGAGTCAAGTACCTCAAATACACGTTCAGCTCCTGCAAGAGCGGAGAAAACTGTGTTCATCTGCATGGAAACTTCGTTTATAGGGCGATTGAACTGTCTTGTATAATTAAGCGAAACGGTAAGACCGCCTAAATCAAAACCTCCTGTAACTACCAGTACTCCGCCAACGCAGGCAGATATTGCATAAATTATATTGCTGAACTGATGAGTAACAGGTCCCATAATACCCGAGCGGAACTGAGCCTGCTCTTGTGCACGGCAAAGCTTATCATTCAGATATGAAAATTCATCGCAAGCGATTTCCTCATGATTGAAAACTTTGACAACTTTCTGACCTGAAATAGTTTCTTCCGTAAAGCCGTTGAGCATACCAAGATTTTTTTGCTGCTCAGTGTATGCCTTGCGGCCTTTTTTCATAATCGTTTTGCTGAGAAAGGTCAGAATAGGAGTGGCTATAATGGTAATTGCTCCGAGAATAGGGCTAGTGTATAGCATAAGCACAATCGTTCCTACAATGGTGATTGCACCTGAAATAATCTGAATTAATGTGGTGTTAAGCATTTCACCCACAGTATCAACATCGTTGGTAAAACGTGACATAATATCTCCCGTAGAATGTGTGTCAAAATATCTGACCGGCAGACTTTGAAGCTTGGTAAAAAGCTCTGCTCTCATTCTCACAAGCATTTTTTGTGAAGCCTGCAACATTAGTCTTTGCTGTAACCATTGAGTAAATACAGAAATTCCGTAAATCACAGCCAGCAGAACAAGCCAGCTTGCAAGTCCTGAAAGCCGTGCAGTTAAGTCGGATTCATTTTCATCAAAATAAATGAATCTATTTATAATAGGTCGGAGAAGGTAAGAGGCGGTAAGACTTGAAACCGTATAAATCACAGAACAGATAATCGCAGATAATATCAAAATTTTTTCGTGGGCAATATATTTTATCAGACGCACAACAGAATTTTTTAGATTTTTCGGCTTTCCCGACGCTGAAAGTGCACGGTTTCGGACTGCATTGTGGTCGAGGCTCATTTCTTTTTTCTCCTCCTGAGCTTTTGCTCCGCTGTATTTAGCTTCAATTCGTGCGGCACGGTTTTTATTCATGTCCTTTTTCCTCCTCTCTGTCCTTTTGTGAGTAATAAATTTCCTGATATGTAGTACAATTTGTGATTAATTCATCATGTGTACCGCAGCCAACGATTGCACCTTTGTCCATAACAATAATCTTGTCAGCGTCCATTACGGAAGAAATACGCTGCGCAATAATAAGCTTTGTAATATGGGGTAATTGCTTTCGGAAAGCGTGTCGTATACAAGCGTCGGTTGCTGTATCAACTGCACTTGTGGAGTCGTCAAGAATCATGATTTTTGGTTTTTTCAGCAATGCACGAGCGATGCAAAGTCTTTGTTTCTGACCGCCCGAAAGATTGCCTCCGCCCTGACCGATTTCAGTTTCATAGCCTTGGGAAAATGAAGTAATAAAGCTGTCTGCCTGAGCAATTCTGCAAGCGGCGACAAGCTCTTCATCGGTTGCATTTTCATTTCCCCAACGGAGATTTTCTGCCACAGTACCTGAAAAAAGCGTGTTTTTCTGCAAAACGACCGAAACACTTTCACGCAGTTCGTGAAGTGAAAGCTGACTGACATTTATTCCGTCAACTAAAATATCACCATTATCAGGGGCATATAAGCGAGGAATCATTGAAATAAAAGTGGTTTTTCCCGAACCTGTGGAACCGATTATTCCAACAAATTCACCCGAATTGATTTTTACATTAATATTGTCCAATACAGGTGTTTTATTGTCTTTGAAATAGCGGAAAGTTACATTTCTGAATTCAATATTACCTGATTGGATTTTATGTTCTTTTTCGCTGGCATTTTCATCGCTGATATCAGGAGAAGTATTCATTACTTCGGAAATACGGTGGTCAGAGGCAGCAGCACGAGTTCCTTGCTGGATAATATTTGAAAGAGCATTAAGGGACGTTAAAATCTGAGAAAGATATGTAATAAAAGCCGTCAGCGTTCCGATTTCCATACCGCCGACCATAATCTGCTTGCCTGCGATCCATACCACAATAAGCGTTGTGACATTAGTTACCAATGCGTAAACAGGCTGCATAAGGATTATCATTTTTAGTGCGTAAACGGTTTTCTCCATAAGCGAGCGGTTTATTACCTTAAACTTGTTTTTTTCGTGTTCTTCACGTACAAAGGATTTAATAACTTTCTCATTGGTAATCACTTCGCCGATTCCGGTATTCAGCGTGTCTAGTTGTTCCTGCATAACAGTATAGCGGGGCGATGAAACTTTTCTTATAAAATATGTAGCAAGCGCCAGAATTGGAATGACAATAAAAATTACCCACGCAATTTGAGAATTAAGCTTAAATGACATAATCAATGCACCAATCAACATAATAGGGCTGCGGAAAAAGCCACGAAAAAGCGACTGAGCGAATGTCTGAATCTGCGTAATATCATTTGTCACACGGGTAATAAGCGAACCGGTTGAAAAACGGTCAATATCCGAAAAAGAGAAAGTCTGTATTTTTTCAAAAACTTCTTTACGAATACCTGCCGCCATTCGTGCAGCACCTTTGATAGAAAAATAACCGCCAAGAACACCGGTTATCAACATTCCGGCAGCAAGAAAAAGCATATAGGCGCTGTTTTTTAGAATAAACGGAATATCACCTTTTGCTGCACCTTCATTAATAATATTGGCATTTATAAACGGCAGAATAAATTCTCCGCAAGATTCCAGAGTCATAAAGAGTGGACCAAGTAAAAAGCAATACCAATCTTTTCTCATGTGTTTTGTGTATTTTTTCATTTTAGCATCTCCTTTTCAGCAGTATGGATTCCAAGAAGAATCGTTTCTATTGCCATGCGATAAGTTTCGTTGTCATTGATTGGAAAATATTGAAATCCGCCTGCGTATTCCTGCGTAATAAAGCCATGCAGCATTGCTCGCATAATCCTATGCCAGTGCATTTTCTGACATTCATCAAGCTGAAAATCTGAAAGAACTTTCATCATTGGGTCAACAATTCCTTCACAGGATTCATTTATAAAAGCACTTTTATCAATTTGTTTTCCCATGTTCAATTTGTATAATTCAATATGTTCATAGGCAAAACAATGATAAGCGTCGCATAAAGCGAATAAAGCACAGTCACCTGTCTTACCCTCAATAGCTTTTAATTCAGCTTGTCTTAACATTTCAGCAATGCGGATTCTGACGTTGCAGGTGAGTTCCTCTAAATTCTCAATATGGTTATATAGGGAAGCAGGCTTGATTTCAAGCTTTCGAGCAAGTTCATTAAGCGAAAACGCATGGTTACCATGTTCTTCAATAAGCTCAATAGCAGCGTCAATAACAGCTTTTTTTGTCAATCCTTTTCTTGGCATAAACATACCTCCAAAATAAACTAATAGCATTAGTTATTATATACTAATGCTATTAGTTTGTCAAGAAAAAATTATTAAGTTGTAATATTTTCAACTCATTACTTGATACGTTAGTTTGCAGAAAAGGTTCCATTAATATTATGCTTGTGATGACTAAGCACTTTGCATTAGAACATTTTAGGAATTTTTTGTTTTTCAAAAAAAATAAATTTTTTTTGAAAAAAGGGTTGACAAATGAATAAAAGTGTTGTATAATATATAAGTCGCAAGGATATGTGACCAAACTTAATAGAAATAGTGGACAGGTGTCCGAGTGGTTTAAGGAGCTGGTCTTGAAAACCAGTGATACGGCAACGTACCGTGGGTTCGAATCCCACCCTGTCCGCCATTATTTTTATTTAGGTTTAAGTGGGAAGTGTTCCTTGCTTTTGTTATTGATGTTTTGGAGATGTACCCAAGTGGTGAAGGGGCTCCCCTGCTAAGGGAGTAGGTCTGGAAACGGGCGCGAGAGTTCAAATCTCTCAATCCGCGCCAATACTTATAAAGATAAGGCTACGGATTAATTCTATAGCCTTATCTCAATAAGCATAAAACTTATTGAGTATATAAAAGATTTACAACTGGTACTTGTAAATCGTATTTATATAATTGACATTTGTTTAGCATCACACATATAGACCTTGTCATAGGCAGCTTTTATTAAAAGCTTGTGTGACTTTTTCAATGCTTACCGGTAGTGGTGCTGGTTCATAGAC
>JBJERA010000171.1:0-1847 GCA_051882035.1 Hominimerdicola sp. | reverse complement strand
TCTATTTTACCACCTGTGTCAAGTGTTGAGTTATTTGTGTGGATTGCTATAGTTAGAAAATAAAAAATTACACAATAAATCAGTTGATAAATAATACAGCCAATCATTATACTATTTACATATGATATTATATCTGATTCTGAATAAGAGCTATAATATTCAGTAAACGGAATTACAAGAATATTATCCATTATTTCTCTGAATAGTGTAAAAGTAACAGAGTTAATCATATAAGAAATTACAACAATTATAAATCCAGAAAGAATTTTTTTCCTAAACAAATTTGACGCCGAAACTAGAAAATAAAAGAACAACTGCCCGCCTGCAAAGGTTATAAGTGACAATACAAATAGAAGCACACAAGTTAACGGTTCTTCTTCAAATGCTTGTATCATCGCCTTAAAAGTTTCAGCATAAGATTCCAACGTTTCAAAATTAAGAAGCACCAAAGAAATTAAAAATACTATTATGCTGGCAGTTGCCCATACCATGGATGAAATAAGCTTTGCAAAAATGTGATTTCTTTCCTTTACAGGAATGGTCAGCATCAAATAACCTTCGTCAGTAAAAAGAGTTTTCTGAAAATTTGATACAGACATGAAAAATCCCATAACAAATAATGCAATAGTCATGCCAAAGTATAAAAGAAGCAACAAAACAGGAATTGCGGCTAATGGACTGTCATCAAAAAATTTGCCAACGAAATCCTGCGTTAAAATACTTATGATAACAGAAACTCCGAAGTATCCCAATACAAGCGGCAGGAATTTTTTTGCAGAACGTTGAAGTTCATATTTCAACAATTTCCCTAGCATCGGTACACCTCCCTGAAAAACTGGTCAACAGATTGTCCAGTTTGCTGGTGTATTTCTTCAACCGACATATGCAGTCTTAGCGTACCATTTTGGATCATAACAACATCGTCCAGAATTGGCTCAATATCAGTAATAAGATGAGTGGAAATAATAACAGCCGCATTCTTATTATAATTGCTGACAATAGTATTCAGAATAAAATCTCTTGCCGCAGGGTCAACTCCCGCAATAGGCTCGTCAAGCAAATAAACCTGAGCTTCCCTGCTCATAACCATAGCTAGCTGAACTTTTTCCTTAGTTCCCTTGGACATATTCTTAAAACAAGCGTTCATATCAATACCAAGTCTTGCAAGCATTTCGGCAGCTTTTTGATAGTTGAAATCGCCGTAAAAATCCCCAAAGAAACTCATAATATCCTTAACCTTCATATAATCAGGGATAAAATTTCTGTCAGGAAGATAGGAAATCAGCTTCTTTGTTTCAACACCGATAGGTATATCATTAACAGTTATCATACCCATAGTCGGTTTCAGCAAACCGCAGACAAGCTTGATAAAAGTAGTTTTACCGCTTCCGTTCGGGCCAAGCAAACCGATTATTCTTCCCCTTTGAAGTTCAAGATTTATATTATTAAGCGCCGGAAGTTTTCCGTATTGTTTAGAAAGTCCGGACGCTCGTATAATCATATCCAAACAATATCCCCCTTATTGAAAAAATTATCGTTCTTCGCAAATCAGCTTAATAGCCGTTCTTACCTCATTATCAATAACGACATTGGCAAAAGCAGGAACACATATCATATCAATGCCAAGAGGAGCAAGATAACCTCTGGCGATAGCAATAGCCTTTACAGCCTGATTTGTAGCACCTGCGCCTACCGCCTGAACCTCAACGGCGCCGTCCTGTCTGATATAACCCGAGATTGCGCCTGCAACCGAATTTGGCACAGAACCTGAAGAAACCTTTAATATTTGCACGATAACGCCTCCTTAAAAAATATTACGCAATACGTTTATTATACTACATTGTCAT